>CATYEP010000229.1 GCA_958405585.1 uncultured Eubacteriales bacterium | reverse complement strand
GTTTTGATGGGAATATGCAATGCGCCCGTCGGCACGGTATCGTGCCGACGGGCGCTTGTAAAATTCAAATGAATGGCTCAGCGGATGGAGTTACTGTAATTATAGATTTTTTCCAGCAATCCGTCGGAGATCACATTGCGGTATCTTCCCATGAACACGAAGATCTTGGTGAAGAACTCGCGGTTATCGCCGCCGATGCGGTAAGCAGGCAAGCGTTTGTTATCGCCGTAAACTCTGGAAATAAAGAGGCGGTCAAACTCATCTTTTTCGGCAGGGGTCAGACTGCTGATAAATCCGTCGGGAATAAATCCTGCGTTATAATAGTTAGCGCCCGGCTGAGCATAAGGCTGCCGATAGGTCTGCTGGTATACGTTGCCGTAATAGGGCGGCGCCGACTGATAAGACTGCTGAGCCGAATAATCGGACTGCGCCTGCGATTGCTGCTGTGCGGCGTTTTCCTGTTCGGCGGCAAAGTCCGCATACTGACGATTGAAATTTCCGTCGTATTTTGCCTGATTGAAATCGAAAGGTTTTTCTTCTTCCTGTTCCTGAACAGGCTGTGCTTCGTCGCGGATCGCGCTGTCATAGGAAGATTCTTCCTGTTGCGCTTGTGACTTTGCGATATCATCGAAAGAAATCTGCGCGGCGTCTTGGAATGCTTTGTTAGCGGTATCGGCGTCGGAATTGAATTCCTGCGCGTCAGGCAGAGCAGAGACAGTATCGGAAACCGCTGTTTCCGCATTTGCGGTATCGTCGGTTGCAGCCTGCGCGTCAGCCGTATGCGCGGGCTGACCGGCAATTCCTGCGAAAGTCATCTGATTATTTTCGTCGAAAACAAAAGCGTTTTCAGCATTTTCCTTTTCAGCCGCAAGTTTTTTCTTACGGGCATGGAGCACGCAGACAACGATCAGCCAATAGACAAACTGAGCGAGCGCAACGCCTGCGAATCCGAGCAGTCCGATCGTTTTGAACAGGGTGCCGAAAGACGAATAGATCCCGAACAGGACGCATGCCGCAATGGCAAGTACGAGCATGATGCAGGAGCGGATCAGATCAAACGTGCTGGTGCGGCGGATCGTGAAAGCGAGAATAGCGAGCGCAAGGTTAGCGAGCGCAGCCCATGCGAGGATGCGGAATACATAAACCGAAATCGTGGCGATCGTACCCGTACCGAGCGTGATATTGCCGAAAAGCTCGGCGAAAGTATATTCTCCGATGAAAGTATAATAGGAAAATACGAAAAAGCCTGCCGCCAGAATTGCGCCGAACAATTTCACGACGCCTTTGCCTTTATAAGTTGCAATCGATAATACGGCAAGCGCCACGAGTCCGAGCGCCATGGAAAGGCTTATCGAATTGAGCGCGAGGTATGTTTTCTGGCTGTAGAATATTTCGGAAGCGGTCAGATCGAAATCGCGGATGAGTGCGCAGGCGAGCAATGCCGTAACGGCGACGGCAACGATCGTTTTAATAAAATTGAGAGCAGCGGCCGCATTTCTTTTGGTAAAGAAAGAAGCGATCGTGCAAACGAGCAGGATTGCATACATTCCCACTGCGGCATACATGGCGATCTTCGAGAAGTCCGAACCGATAAACTCATTTTTGAATACGTTCAGGATCTGCGTAAACAGGCTGGTTTCGTATGAAATGAGATCAGGCACGAACAGGAACACCACAAATCCTGCGAATATGATCAGGGAAAGGATAACCTGTAAGATTTTTCCTTGTTTTGCGGCGGGTTTCTTTTCTGCCGAAGCATTGCTTGTCATAATATTTACCCCATTATTTTTGATTTTGCGGAAGATGAAATCCCCGTGGTTGCGGGGAAGAACCTATAATTCCACAACTTAATTTTACTATATATGGACGGAAGTGTCAAGTATAAAACAAAAAAGTTATTTTATCACTTTCAAAAATTTCGGGCGAGGAAAGGGCGGGAATACAGAGTAGGGAGAGCTGTATAGGAACAGGATGTGTAAAACGTGCAAAAATTTGCGTGAAGGGGCGGGGGAAGGAAAAAAATCATTGATATTTCTGTAGTTTTGCGTTATAATAGAACGCGACAGACGGCGCAGAAAAATGCGCGGCGGGGTGATTATGAACACTGAACTGAAAAAAACATTGCGGAATATCAGCGAAAATACGGGAATCGATCTTTCTGTCTTTACGTCGACGGGAATACCGGTTTCGTCCCCTTCGGGCGAAGAGATATCGCCTGATTTTGAAGGGATCTTGCAGAGCGGCGGTTTTACGTATTTCAAAGCAATTTTCAAAGCGGAGCAATATATTTTCGGGATCGAGGGAGCCACGCATGTTCAGAAAAACTATGCGTTCCTTCTGGCGGATATGATCGAAAACTCGTCAAGCCGTGCCGTGAATCTGCCGAAAGGGGAATTTGTGCGCCGTATTTTATTGGGCGAATGTAATGCGGCAGACATTCAGAAATACCGGATCAAATATGCTGTTCCGGATCAGCCTTGTTTTGTCCTGGCGGTCGCGGCGGAAGGAAAGGTT
>CATYEP010000228.1 GCA_958405585.1 uncultured Eubacteriales bacterium | reverse complement strand
GCTTATAACGCAACGATTTTTCTTTGTTCCGTTGACTTCCGCAAACTTTATTTTGAATATGCCGATATGTACCGTCCTATGCTCCTTCGATAGGTGCCCGAAAAAGGCAAATCAAATCGGAGGAGTATCTCAAATGGAAATGTTGGTAACAAAGTTCTCAAACGGAAAGTATCGCAACGAAGGTGAATTGTTTGATGAGCCTATCTCAAACGAAAACGTCAAACTTATGGGCGAAATGATCGCATTGCAGACTCTTCGTACCCTAAAAAAGTACGATTGGAAAATTGCTGATAAGTACTATATTGGTTTGATTAAAGATTTACACCATATGGGAGAAGTGGATTATATCGTATCGGACGGCTATGATGTGGCGCAGACGGCAATCTGCTTTCTATACCAATTTATAGGCAGAAAGGTTTCCGATATTTACTGCAAAGACCGTAAGGGAAAAGAGATCACGATAAAACTTGCTTGCTATCGTGAAGTAGATGGACAACTTATGCGCTACCGCAGAAAGATGGAGAAAACATCGTATATTGATTTTACAAGTTATAAAGCGCTGCCCATGGATCCCGTAAACTGCTTTGAACATGAGCAGACAGATTACAGCAAAGCGGACGCAATCTTGGAAGCCATGCATCTGAATGAAATAGAGCTTGCCGTACTTGATTGTGTTTTGAGAGGTTTGGTGCGATCGGAAATCATTGCGGAACTCGGGATCGGTCGGGGCAGCATCTGCTACAGAAAAAGACAGATAAGATCAAAATATCAAGCATATATCGGTTCTCTCCAATGACGGAAAGACTTATTATTTCTCATTCGCAAAAAGCTAAAAATGACCTAGTGGCAGACAAGCTCACGCCTAAAACCGACTAATAAAAAATTCATACAGCATGGAAAAACAGGCGTTTCCAAACAAACGGGCGAAACAAAGAAAAATCGTCCTTATAGCAAAGCCCGCCGCGAAAAGGCGTCCGCGCTGACCCACTTGCGGATCGCCTTTTTTATCGCGGCGGGCGGGCTTTCGTTGCAAAGCTATGGCGTATTTTTGTCTGTTATCCCGCTTCTTTCCTTTTGATTTGTGGATAACTCCGAAAAATTTTTAAATTTTTCTTAAAAATATGCGAACACATGTTTGACTTTTTTGGGAAAAAGGTTGTATAATACCCGCATGCACCTGAAAAAGGACTGGTACAACTGAATAAGAGAGCTGATTTATGATTTGATTGAGTAAGTAAGATAAGAATAGAGAAGCCGTGAAGCGATACCATTGAGATTGCAGCGAGCTGAAAAAAAGCCGCGCCGTTCCCCCGAGCGGAAGAGTCGGGGCGGGGTCGTTATCTTCAAGGGCATAACATAAAAGAAAGAAACTAACTAACTGGGATTTCTCTCTTTTGTGCTATGCCCTTTTTTTCGTGCAAATTTTTCTTCGGAGGACAAAAATTTGCAGGGAAACAAGACAAAGACCGTTCAGATAACGGCGAGCGGCACGGCAAGGATTTATTCTTTGCCAAAGTGGAAGCGGGCGTTTTTCTTTATGCTGTTAAAGCAGGGAGGTGACAGATGAACCTTCTTGCGGCAAAGATCTATAACGACGGTAGCAACTGGATCGCCATACCCCATACGGAGAAGCCATACAAACCGAGGTGGCAACGAAAGAAACGAGAAAAGAGCGAGGAACTCCAACAATTTGAAACGGCTTTTACTAAATCCAAGGGCAAGAGAACAAACCGTAAAGCAAAGCTGTTGCAGGAGTTTACGCCCATGTTCCAGGATAAGGAGAAAGCGGAGCAATTTGTGGAGCAGCACTTCGAGCGTTTAAGCTGAAACCGATGGGAACGGTACAAGCGCATGATACGTCGTGGCTACACAAACAGATGGAACTATTTTTGCACGTATACGTATGATTCTGAAAAGCACACGGAGGAAACCTTCCGTAAATCACTTATGAATACGCTTTATCATCTCTCTTCCAGGCGAGGCTGGCGGTGTATGGGGGCATGGGAACGTGGCGAATTGGGGCAGCGGTTGCATTTCCACGCACTCACTTATATCCCGGATGGCGAAATGCCGGGAGAGTTGGAAGAGCATGAAGATTACAGTACCAAGCGACACAGGCGCGAAAAGAGCATACAGAACAGCTTTTTCAATGAGCGGTTCGGCAGGAGCGACTTTTCAAAGGTCAGCAATGCCTTTGAAGTGGGCGACAGCATCAAGTATATGCTGAAATATATCAGCAAGAACGATGAAAAAGTAGTCTATTCCCGGGGCTTAAAAACGTATATCGTGTCCGATGTTCTGGATAACGACATCCTTTGCAAGATGGGAGATGAGGAACACGGCTTTAAGTACATACTTGCCCGCGACTTTACCTGTATGGTAGACGGGGAGATCATGGGGAAAGTGAGTCCCAAAGTGATCGAAAAAATGCCGAAGGCAAATTAAAATCATTTGTCTTTCGGGCGGAGAGTGTAAACGGAAACGCCCTTTTTGTCAAGGGTGGAGTGCATTGCCTTCGGCA
>CATYEP010000227.1 GCA_958405585.1 uncultured Eubacteriales bacterium | reverse complement strand
GCTTTGCATACAGGAATTTGTCGAACGGCCATTTCGGAAGTTTGACCACCACGTAATCAAGAGCCGGCTCAAAGCAGGCATACGTCTTGCCCGTTACATCGTTGCGGATCTCGTCCAGCGTATAGCCGAGCGCGATCTTCGTCGCAACCTTTGCGATCGGATAACCCGTCGCCTTGGACGCGAGCGCAGACGAACGCGAAACACGCGGGTTCACTTCGATGACCGAATATTCGAATGAATCGGGATTCAACGCAAACTGACAGTTGCAGCCGCCCTCGATCCCCAGTTCCGTTATAATTTTCAAAGACGCCGTACGGAGCATCTGGTATTCTTTATCCGAAAGAGTCTGGCAAGGCGCCACGACGATGGAATCGCCCGTATGAATACCCACAGGGTCAAAGTTTTCCATCGAGCAGACGGTGAGCACATTTCCGTTTCCGTCGCGCAATACTTCAAACTCGATCTCTTTCCAACCGTAAATGTATTTTTCGACAAGTACCTGCGTGATCGGCGAAAGCATCAGCCCGTTATGCGATATGCTGCGCAATTCCTCTTCGTTGAACGCAACGCCGCCGCCGGCACCGCCCAACGTGAACGCGGGACGGATGATCACAGGATATCCGATCTTGTTCGCAACCGCCACACACTCTTCCACCGTATATGCGATATCCGAAGGAACGACAGGCTGACCGATTTTCTGCATCGTCTCCTTGAACAGCTCACGATCTTCCGAACGGTCGATCGCGTCCACTTTCGTTCCGATCAGCTTTACGCCCCACTGATCGAGAAATCCCTCTTTCGCAAGCTGACAGCCGATCGTAAGCCCCGTCTGTCCGCCGAGCGACGCCAACAAACTGTCCGGTCTCTCCTTTTTGATAATACGCTTAATGGATTCCAACGTCAGCGGTTCAAGATAGATCTCGTCCGCAAGCGCTTTGTCCGTCATAATGGTCGCAGGGTTCGAGTTACAGAGAACTACATTCACGCCCGCATCTTTCAGCACGCGGCATGCCTGCGCTCCCGCATAGTCAAACTCCGCCGCCTGCCCGATCACGATCGGCCCCGAACCGATAACCAATACTTTCTTTATATCGCTTCTCTTAGGCATTCTTCTTTCCTCCGTCCATCATCGCCATGAATGTGTCAAACAGCCCCGTCGCATCCAGCGGCCCGCCGCATGCTTCCGGATGGAACTGCACCGTAAAGGCATTCAGCTCCGGATATTCCACACCTTCACAGGTATTGTCGTTCGCATTGATAAAACTCAGTTTGCCTTTCGTGATCGTATCCGCAATCACCTCGTAGCCGTGGTTCTGGCTGGAAATGTACACGCGGCCCGTATCCAGATTCTTTACCGGCTGATTTACGCCGCGATGCCCGTATTTCATCTTCTTTGTCTTGCCGCCCATCGCCAGCGCAAACAACTGATGCCCCAGACAAATTCCGAAAATCGGCAGCTTGCCTGCAAGCTTGGCTATATTTTCTATGATTCCCGTGTTCTCCGCAGGATCCCCCGGGCCGTTCGTCAGCATCAGCCCGTCCGCTTTATAAGAAAGGATCTGCTCCGCCGTATATGTCGAAGGCACGCGGATCACCTTGCATCCGCGCTTGACAAGCTCGCGCGCAATGTTTTCTTTCGCCCCAAAGTCCCAGAGCACCACCGTGCGCTTTGCATCCTTTGTGTCGTAAATCATCTCGCCATCGCAGGTGCAGCTCTTGACCGCGTCGCGGATCACAAACTTTTTCACCGCGTCCAGATCCTGCACGGGCTTGGATGAGATTACCGCATTCATGACGCCCGATTCACGTACCGTACGCGTAAGCTCGCGCGTATCGATCCCGTATACGCCCGGAATATTATGTTCTTTCAGGAAATCGTCCAGCGTTCCTTCACAACGGAAATTGGACGGGGTTTCACAATATTCCCGCACTATATATGCGGAAAGATACGGCTTCTTGCTCTCGCAATCCGAATGAATCATGCCGTAATTTCCGATCAGAGGAAATGTCTGAATAACAATCTGTCCGTAATAACTCGGATCCGTCAGCGTCTCGATATACCCGGTCATGCCCGTCGTAAACACGAGTTCACCCAGCACGTCCCCGCGCGCACCGAAACGGTTCCCTTCGAATACCTGGCCGTTTTGCAATGTCAAATAAACTTTTTCTTCTTTCATACCGTAAACCCTTGCGACCTTTCGCTTTTATTTCATCAGTTTTACCAACACCGCTTTCTGCGCGTGCAGACGATTCTCCGCTTCGTCAAAGATTTCTTCCGCGTGCGATTCGAACACTTCTTCCGTGATCTCCTCACCCCTGTGCGCAGGCAGACAATGCAATACCATCGCGTCCGCTTTCGCAACTTTTAAAAGCGCCGCATCGATGCAGTAGCCGCGGAACACCTTTTCACGCTCCGCTTTCTCCGCTTCCTGCCCCATCGACGCCCATACGTCCGTATACAAGACGTCCGCATTCTCCGCCGCCGCTTTCAGATCGCTCGTCAAAGTCAGTTTTCCGTTTTCCTGCGCCCATTCCACGATC
>CATYEP010000226.1 GCA_958405585.1 uncultured Eubacteriales bacterium | reverse complement strand
CCGTTCCCAGTGTGATAAAAACCATGCTCCGATAATATTTTCCCGCTCCGCAGAAGTTTTCCCCCAGCGCCGCTGCGTTTGCGTCGTTGGTGATATAAGCGGGCAAGCCCAGCTGCTTTTCAATTTCCCTGCAAAGCGGTACATTTTCCCAACGGATATTGTTACTGTAAACAATGACACCGTTTTTACTGTCAATGGTTCCCGGCGCACCGATCCCCGCCGCCTTTACGTCCTCTTTTTTCAGTCCCGCGCGGGAAATAAGCTGTTCGGCAAAATCCGCCATATCCGCGGCGATCTCCGTATAGTGTCTGCCATTGCCCGTCGGGATCTTATCTTTCACGAGAATCTTTCCCTGCTCATCCACAATGCCGCACTTAACAAACGTGCCGCCCAAATCAATCCCTATATAGTAATTCATTCTTTTCCCTCCGTTGTCAAAACGATCTCCGCATTTCCTTGCAAACTGTATACTTCACCGCAAGAAACAAAAAAGCTATCGCCCGCCTTAAACGGTTTCCCGTCCGCTTTTCCCTCCCCTTTGAGCACATTGATCGCCGTAAAAGAATTTTCATTTTTTTCCGTAAACACACCCGCAAGATCCAGTTTGCGGCATTCAAAATATTTACATCCCGTCAGACGGCGCATCTTCCCGCCCGGCACATCTTGAAACGATCCGGTAGCGGTATGATCCTCATACGCCTTGAAATTGATAACATCCGCAGCTTTTTCCACATGGAGCGGTCGAAGTTTTCCGTCCGCCCCCCTGCGGTTGTAATCGTACACACGATATGTCACGTTGCTGCTTTGCTGCACTTCACAAATGACACAGCCCGCACCGATAGCGTGAACTGTTCCCGCCTCGATCAGAAAACAATCTCCCTCTTTGACAGGAATAAAATTGAGAAGTTCTTCTACCGTTCCGTCTTTTACCTTTGCAAGAAATTCCTCTTTGTCCGTATCCCTTTTAAAACCGCAGTAAATTCCCGCCCCGTCGTCGGCTCCGAGAATGTACCACATTTCCGTTTTTCCGTTATCATTTTCCACACGGCGCGCATATTCGTCGCCCGGATGCACCTGCACGGACAATTTCTGCGCCGCGTCTATGTATTTTATAAGCACAGGAAACGAAGATCCGTTTCTATCCACCGCCTGCGGATTTTTTTTCAGATATTCCGCCAGCGTTCCGCACTCGCAGGTACTCAGCCCGTCGGGATGAATGGACACTTCCCAACTTTCACTGATCCTTTTGCCCCCGTTATTCCTGCCATACATCTTCGCAAATTTCGTCCCGCCCCAAATATAATCTTTCAAAACGGGCGCTAACTTTATCATACTCGCTGTCCTCACCTGTTACCGCATATTTGCCTTCGGATTCCTTCCAAAAAGCATTTTTTTCGGATAAGATTTTATCTGTCATAAAATCGATCCGTACTTATTTCAGTATAACATCTTATACCGTCTATGTCAATAACCGATCGGATTTTCTGATATGTTTTAAAAATTTTAATTCCGAAAAACACTTTCTGCTATCTGCAAACCGAATGTTTTCAGAATAGCGCCGCCAAAATTTCCGCTAATCCAAAATATAAGCAAATACTTTCGTAAACCGCGCCAGAATGACAGCCGCCCGAAAGCACCAGCTTTCGGGCGGCTGTCATTCCGTTCGGATACATTCCATTCTGCACCTGAATACGCAAACATTAACCCTTCTTCCTTCCAATGAACGCAATCGCCGATACGATCAAGAGAGAAGAAACAATCAGCACACCGCTTATCAAAGACGAATTGCATCCGCCTTGCGGTTCTGCCGCGTTTTCTTTTTCCGA
This sequence comes from uncultured Eubacteriales bacterium, assembly GCA_958405585.1. Classification (GTDB taxonomy): domain Bacteria; phylum Bacillota; class Clostridia; order Christensenellales; family Borkfalkiaceae; genus Borkfalkia. Next base: position 757 of record CATYEP010000226.1, on the reverse strand, counting down.
AGTGATCGTTATAGGTTCAGAATAAAGAGTGTAACTCACATGGTCTGATTCATACGTATACTGCAAAACTACGACTCCGCTCCCGTGCCCCGCATAATATCTGCCGTCGCCTGTCTGTAAAAGAGTCATCGATCCGGAAATCTGCAAATATTCACATTCCACTTCATATTTCTCTCCCTTTTGCGTAACGACCGTGGCCGTCAATTTTTGCGCCCCTGCGTCTGTTGCGGAAATCACAAAATCTTCTGCCTCCAACGATACGACACACTCGGATGTTCTGTCTGCATAGTCGGTCGTAATTCCGTTGATCCCTGTCATATACGCCGCATCAAAAGAAGCATCGTTCGGATAAGTCCAGGGCCAGACCGTGATCCCGCGAGCCGCAAGTTCCCGCACCTGTTCATTCGTAACGAACTCATAGGAAGGATTCAGAGTCGCATTGATGGGGGCCAGCGTACGCAAGCATTGCTCCGCATCATATTCCTGCGCACTGTTCACGAGATACCCGACAGAAATCCCCGGGATCTGTTCTCGGACAAGCGCAAGCTGATCTTTCAGAAAGGAAATCACAATGACCTGATCGCTTACCCCGTATTCCGCGATCAGATCTTTCAGTGCGGAAACTATTTCAGGATCAGAAGATTTGATCTCCACAAAATGCATTACTTCTTTGCCCTTAAATTCGCGAAAAAAATCTTCCAACGAAGGGATCGGCCTGTTTTCACCGCCTCCTCCCGCGTCTACTTCGTACTGCTGA
>CATYEP010000225.1 GCA_958405585.1 uncultured Eubacteriales bacterium | reverse complement strand
TGCAGGCTTACCGTAAAAAAGAAATCTCCTGTTCCGAAGCGATGGAACTTTCGCGTATGAAACCTTCAACCTTCTTCTATTATTTGAAAAAGCACTTGAACAATTTTGAAGGACAATCTTCCTCCATATAAAGTCAAAGAGGCGAACAGAAAACCGTTCGCCTTTTTAAGGTGTCATAGTATTTCTTTGTCTCTTTTTTAAGATTGTTTCAAAACAAACATAATAGCAAAGCAAAACTTTTCAATTTTTTATAAGAAAGACTGTTTTAACGACCTAAAACGTTCTACTTCTTCTTAAATTGCATACAATTGCATACTTTTTGTTAAAATCTAATTTGCAAATGTCTTTAACTTGTACTGTACTCCAACAAAACCAACTCAAAAATACAAGATATAGTGCCATTTATCCCCCTTGAAATGTAGAGCATTTCCCCTTCAAAAACAGCCCTCTTCCTTGGTAAAGTTGCTCGGATTTTTTACGGTTCATAACCGAAATTTGCAGTTTTGCGTGTAATTGCAAACGGGAAATCGGGCAAATCAAAGGTTAAAATTTTAGGGAATAACTCTACCTTTGGGACGTTTGCAATTGTATGCAGTTTTATGCAAATAGGGCAGAATTAGGGCGTTTCAGAGCGTTTCGGACAGAAAGACAATCAAGGAATAACTCTACCTCGCAATTCATGCTCAAAAAGTTTGCAATTGTACCTGATTGTATGCAGTTGTACCTGTGAGCATTTCCTTGAAACCCCATATTTAGTGATAATATAAAGAAAAAACCACCAAATCTGGTGGTTTTTTTGGAGCTGATAGCGGGATTTGAACCCGCGACCTCGTCCTTACCAAGGACGTGCTCTACCTACTGAGCCATATCAGCAAATGAAGTTTTTGCCGAATTTTGAGGGGTTTCGGCATACCCCGTTTTATGCGCCGATATTCCTTACCAAGGACGTGCTCTACCTACTGAGCCATATCAGCAAAGGATCGACGGCACTCAAGCTCTGCAACACGCGGCAAAGCTATTCTATTTTATAAGAAACGAGTGCAAATGTCAATCATTTCTATAAAGGATTGCGGCGTTTTTTCTTAAAAAAATCAGCGAAGGCGCGCAAGGCAAAAGGAAACAACGGCATCCATTACACCAGGATCCTCCGTCGTCATTCGCCGGTAATCGGCCGCGGCATACAAGGCGGGCGCCTGCGACCTGTCCTTTTTGATTTTTGAGGAAATCTCTCCGAATGTCTTATGCATATACGTTTCGGCATCCACCGTCAAATATACATTGTGACCTTTTTCGGGACAGCTCACATATGTGATATTCTCCATCCCCCGCACAGCTTCGCGCACGCGCGCTCCGTTCCCGGGGAAGCGGACGGTAGCGTCCTGCTCGCCGTAAAAAAGCAGAACAGGCTTTTTCGTCTTTTTCAAAGAACGGATCGCATCAAAATTTGCCATTTTCCCAAAACGGATGCGATTGAACAATTTAAAATAATTCCGACATGCCCATTCCGCAAATCTGCACTTTCCCATCGTATTCTGCGCAATGACGCCGGCCGACGAAACAAACCCGCACAAGGCGACCGCGCCCTCGACCGCAACATCCGTATCCAGCGAATTCATGACTGAAAACCCGCCCCAGGAATGCCCGACCAAGACCCTTTTAAACGCTTTGAGCCGTTCATCGCGCGCGGCGAAGCGCAGCGCATAGCGAAGATCGACAGCGCCCTGATCAAAGCCTCCCAGATATTTCCCTTCGCTCGCAACACACCCCGTACCGTCATACGCCAAAACCAAAAGTCCAGCCCGCGCAAGCGTGGCGATCTCCGTCGTATAAGCCTGATGCCCGGCGCCGAACCCATGCGAAAAAACCGCAGCACCGATCGGCTTTACGTCTTCACTCCTATATATGAACCCGTGTAAAAGCTGCCCTTTATCCGATGCAAAAGCGACAGGATCCGCATGGATCCCTTCAAAATCATCCGCAGTGAAATACCGTATAAATTTATTGCCGTTATAGCGGCGGTAAAATATTTTGCGGTGAATATACAGGGCTATTGCAAAAAAAACGACCGCAACCAAAATAATGCAGGCTGCCAACCCGATCGCGATCCACCATACCCAATGCACGATAAATTTCTCCCAAACATTCTTTCCTTGTGATTATACGCTGAATTGAACGAAAAGTCAAATCCACGGAAACTCTTCCGAAAAACAAGTAATTCCGGCCTCCGTTTGCAAAAGATGGAAAATTGGCTCATTATGCGCCAAATAGTACTCTGCATCTGCAAAAAAACGGTAGTTTTAGAAAAATTTTTGCGTTGCCAAAGTGAATAAATTTTAGTACTATATACGCCGGAGGAAAGAAATCATGAAAAAAGTTACTTTACAATTGATAGCACTTATTCTTGCCGGCGCACTCGCTGTTTCCATGCTCGGGCTCGCCGTTGCACCGCTGTTCATCACTCATCACGGCGAAATCATTGACGATGCAGGCGACCCCGATTTTGACGGCAACGCGCCCGAAAATGATACCGGCGGAGACGCAAACTCCCCCGACACAGGATCGGATAACGAAGGCGAAGCCTTAC
>CATYEP010000224.1 GCA_958405585.1 uncultured Eubacteriales bacterium | reverse complement strand
CGGTGTACGGTTGACGCGCTCCTTTTCAAACTCCAACACGCCCTTCTCCGCCAGCGCACGCACCGCCGCCGCACCGAACTTTTCGCAAAGCTCCGTATAGCCGAAGCGCCCTTTTTCGCGCATAAAAGAGAGTATCGCTTCCTGCGCTTTCGCATTTTTTCGGATCGTGTCCGGCTCTTTCGCAAACACGGCGATGGTCTTATAAAGCTCGCGCACCGCGCCGCGACGCATCTCGGCAGGTAAAAACAGCCGCAAAGTGAGCGCCATCGGACAATGATACCGCGCACTGATGCTCTTTGCCAGTGCAAGACACTCGCCGGTCATCGCCTTGTCAATCACCGACGAAATACTTTTCACACGGTCGTCGCCGTAATCGCTCCTCTCTTTCAGGCGCATGACATAGCCGTCGACCGTCATTCTCCCGAACGGAACACGGACGCGGCTGCCTTCCTCCACGCCCTCGATAGCGCGGTATTCAAATATTTTGTCCACTTCGCTGTGGGCTATATCCACGATCACTTCCGCAATCATCCGCCGTACCTTCCGTTCTTCTTTGCCAGCAGCCATCCTTCGATTTTATACGTTCGCAAGGCCTGTCTTTTTCGTATATTCGCAAGTTCCATCCCCGCAAGACTGTTTCCTTTTCTGTTAAAAAACGGTGCATAAACCTTGCCGAAACACGTTACCGCGCACTTTCTCCCAAAAAAACAGAATGCCCCGAAAACTCGGAGCAAATCCTGTAAGCCGTACCCTCTGCGGGACGCTTTCGATCAGTCTTTGGTCATAGCCAGCTTGCCCGAAACGATTTCCTGGCAGGCAAGCGCGATCTCTTTTACTCCGCCGGGCAGTTCATGAATGCCCTGGCTCTGCTCCTGGTCAATGATCTGGCGCGCACGTTTTGCCACCACTACACACAAAGCATAGCGCGATGCAGGATGTTCGGGCGTGCCGAGTTTTTCTACCAATCTGTCCACTACCGGTTCGTTGATCATATCTTCTACCTCTGAAAACAAAGTTTTTTATGTAATTCGCGTCTTAATATTTTTACTCGACGTTTTGTACCTGTTCGCGGATCTTTTCGATCTCATTTTTCAGCGCAAGTCCCGCATTCGTCACCGCAAGGTCGTTGCTCTTGGAACAGATCGTGTTGGATTCACGGTTAAATTCCTGCACCAGAAAATCCAGTTTTCTGCCCACGCGCTCTTCCTTGCAGATGGAACGGAATTGCGATATATGCGAAGTAAGGCGCGTCAGCTCTTCGTCAATGTTGGATTTATCCACAAAAACCGCCACTTCCGTCAAAAGCCGCGTTTCATCAAAATTGACGCCCGAAAGCACTTCCGTGATCCGCTCCGTCAGCTTCGTGCGGTAATTCTCCGCCACCTGCGGCGCACGCTCTTTCACCACACCAACCAGCCGTTCGATCTCGTTCATGCGTGAAAGCATATCCGCGGCGAGTTTTTCGCCTTCCTTTTGGCGCATTTCGTTCAGATTGTCAAGAGCCGCAGTCAGAGCCGCCCGCAATGCGGAAAGCAGTTCTTCATCCGCACCCGACACATCCTCCTGACGAACTACGTCCGGACTTTTCAAAAGCGCCGTCACGGTGAAATCGTCCGCAAGATCGGGGAACATCGCCTTGATACGCACCGCCGCGTCGTAATAACTCTTTGCGGCTGCCGCGTCGACGTAAAGCTCCTTTGTCTTGTCGCGTTTGTCCACGTAATTGATAAAGAGATCGGCATGCCCGCGCGTCAGTTTTTCACGCACCAACGCCCGCACAGCCTCTTCATACGCATTGAATATCTTCGGACATTTCACGGATACATCCAGATAACGGTTGTTCACCGTCTTGATCTCCACGGTCAGTTCAATGCCGCCCTGCTTGTATTCCCCTTTCCCGTACCCGGTCATGCTGAACATAACAGCCTCCTCGCCGGACATCAAGTCCGTCCGCGATTTTTTCAATGCTGCGGAGCGTTCAGACGTTTCAGCAGCCGCGCAGACAAGTCTGCCTCGACCCAAAACCACAGAATACCCCGATTTTTATCTTCCCTATTATAACAGAAACGCAAAGAATTGACAAGCGGTTTTACCGTTTCTTTGCGTTCCTTTTTATTTTATTGCCAATGGATCAATGTATTAAAATTATTTACAACAAGATTATTCTTCTTCAAACAGTTTTATTATTGCAGCTTTACTGGCTTCAGGATCACTTCTCGCGTCCATGTTAAACTTTTTCCTTAATTCGTACTGGACTCTCTTTACAATATCATCTTTTTTTACTTTTGTTTCCGCCTGTAAATATGTTTCTTTGAAATTCAATATATAATTATGCACATCTTTTTCACGATTTTCTTTTTGTTTATCCAAATCTTTTTTATATATTTTATATAATTTATCTATTTCATTTAACCCAGAGTCAAAATCCTCTTCTGAAATTATAGTCCCACTATCTTTATCCTCGTACATGACTGCAATGTCTATCCCATATAAATTAGTTATTGTATATCCTCTATTCTCTATAATTTTTTTCAAATTTTTTGTTATGTTTTTATTTATAAAATACAAAAAAACTTCAATGGAT
>CATYEP010000223.1 GCA_958405585.1 uncultured Eubacteriales bacterium | reverse complement strand
AAATTCCGCTTCAAGCCATTCGTAGGAAAATTCGGGATAGGTCTGGCAGCCGCGCGGCGCAAGAGTCGTGCTGCCGACGACGAGTTCGTCGTCGCGGATTATGATCGGGATATTTTGCAGGATATGCAAAAAGGCTTTTGCTCGGCGCAGAATAACGGGCTCGCCTTCCGTTTGTCTGTACGATTCGGTAAGCAGCCTGGCGCGCGCCGATTCTATTTCCGGCATTTTGCGAAACAGGTCCTCCTTTAAGCGGTCGATCCTGCTACTCTTCCCTATGGTTTCCGCAAAGAATTTCGCCATCTCCTTTCCTCCGTGAATCAACTTTATCATCACGATTATAGCACAACCCAACAGAACTGTCAATATCTTGTGATAATATTTTGTGGTTTTATAAAAACTTTTTGTTGTCTTTTGTTGGTTTCGGCGGCGTTGTATCATCAGTACAAAAAAAGAGCGCCTTGTTCTGTAAAGAACGCGCTCTTTTTTTCAGGAAACAAAGATCCGTGCACAATAATTTTTCTGTTCGGCAGAAAAACAAAGGGAAGAGAGACCTGTCCGCCTTCTATAAAGTTATCCTTTTTTCCTTCGTCAATGTATACGGATCCATGACCTGCGGCATTCGAATGCTTCCTTGCTCATCAACAAAGGAAACAACGGACTTTCGACGATCCATGCGATAGCCGCCCGCCCGGGCGATACGATCGAGATGATCTTCAAAACATACGGGCACCTTTTCCCTTCCGACCAAAGGGATTTGCCGGATAAAATTTGAGATCGAACTGTAATTTTTGTGCCTGAATCGTGCCCGATTTTGCTGGTATACTATATCTTATGTATATTTTGAAAACAAAAAAGCGCATACCACAATATTTTGCGGTATCCGCTTTTGGTAGAGACAGTAGGACTCGAACCTACGACCTCTCGCATGTGAAGCGAGCGCTCTAACCAACTGAGCTATGCCTCCTGGTGCGAGTGACAGGAGTTGAACCTGCACGGGATCGCTCCCACTAGAACCTGAATCTAGCGCGTCTGCCAATTCCACCACACTCGCATTTAAACGCCGCACCCGTTAAAGAACGAGCTCCGGTCGGATGATCGACTTTTCAAGCTTTTCGCCGCATACGTGCAATCTGTATGCGTGCCCGCCTCCGCTGAGCGAACGAACGGTCACGCCGTTTATAAGCTCGATGGCTGCATTGTCTTCCAACCCGATAGCGTCTTGTCTATTATACGAAATAATTTCGTCAAAGTCAAGCGCTCGAAGGTTATAATGCGGAGAAATTGTATCTTTTATCCAATTTAATCCGGGGAAGAGCGCATACGGCACATCTTGCCCGTCTCTGACCGCCTCGGGCGAATCGGTATACATCGTTCGGAACCAGCAGATCGCCCCTGCGGACAGACCGCAGACAGGAACGCCCCGTTCATAGGCGTCCTGTATGAGCGTAAGCATCCCCGTTTTTTTCCAATGATCGAGCATGAACAGCGTATCGCCGCCGCCGACATAAATGAAGTCTGCCTTGGCAAATTTTTCCTGCCATTTTTCAAAGTTCATTTCCCCGTAGACGGAGAGTGCAACGTCCGCTTTGATATCAAATACGGACGTGTACGTCTTGCGGAAACTATTGAAATACGGCATACTGTCATGGCTTGCCGTCGGGATAAACAAGCCGCAGGCGCGGCGATCCCCCGCACGTTTTTTTGCCGTTTCGGCAATGTACGCGTCGATTTTCAGCGTTTCTTTTTTTCTGAGTTCTCCGCCGCCGATCAGGATCAGCGTCTTATCCATCGTGTTATTTTGCGCTCCTTGCATTTAATAGATCGTCTCGGGCCAATACGCTCTGCATGACGGCGACGGCACCGCGTAATTCGCGCAAGGCCTGCTCCATTCCCGCAAGATCATCCTTTTCCTTTTTACCGTATTTATAAGGGAGCAAATTGTTGCGCACTTTTTCCAGTAAGACGGATACGTTGTCAATATCCGTATCGCGCTCTTTTCTGGCGAGTGCCGACGAGGAATGGATCAGTTTATCCGTAGCGTACAGTAACTTCGAAACAGTTTTGAAAAAGCGGAGCGTCTTTTTATTTCCACCGCCGCGCAGCGTTTCGAGCGTCTGCTCCATATTTTGCTGATGCGCCCGCAACTGTTCGTTCAGTTTACGGTGCGTAGGGAGCTTGCTTACCCGGCGCAGCAAAATGAGTATGACGATCCCGACCACAATAATTGCGGCATAGATCAGATATTCATAGAGGATGGGCAGATTCATTGATTTGCATCCTCCTCATTTTTATTTTTACCGTATGCGGCGGCATGCTGTACGGCAGCCGGAACGGCGTCAGTGCTGTCAGGCGAGGCAAGGCTGATCTCCAACCTGTTATACGGCGTTTCCATTCCGCGCTCACGAAGCGCGTTGTATACGATCTCCCGCAGATCGTAAAACGTGTCCCAGTAATTTTCGTTCGGCGCCCATGCCCGCACGGAAAACTTGAAGGTGCTTTCGCCGAAGTCTTCAAGAACGACAGAGGGAGCAGGCGTCTGTACGACATATTTATACGAACCGATGCTTTCCAGGACGACTTTTTTTACTTCAGAAATATCCGCCGTATACGGGACAGGAAG
>CATYEP010000222.1 GCA_958405585.1 uncultured Eubacteriales bacterium | reverse complement strand
CTCATTTGCAACGCCGTCTGCAACGATCAAAGCAGTTTTGAATGATTTTTATACAAAAGAAGGTCTCGATGCGTCTTTTACGGTCGATACTTTGGTGCGCGGCAGCATATTTTCGGATTTGTCCGTCATCGAAAAAGCGGATGCGGGTACGACGACCGGCGCAGCGGTTCTGACGGAGTATTTCCCTGATTATTATATTGCCGACGAGGACAGCTCGATCGTTTTTGCAGAGGGTATATATGCCGAAAAAACGGAGGGAACTTCGGCTGAACGTGTTGCCTCGGCAAGAGTGAACAGTACTGTAAAAATTATTCATTATATCCCGTCCGAAAGCGGGTACTCGATCGGAGAAGGTTCAGGATTCCTTATCAACACAGACGGCTATTTCATTACGAATATGCACGTGGTGAATAGCGAAGTGCAGGACTCGAACAACCTGGCAGACTTCAATAAAAATGTTCCGCAGGATCTGGACAGCGATTGTTTCTATGTTCTTTTTGAAAACGGCACGTTGACGGACGGGGGCGCGGTGAAGTATGTTTTGCTTCGTGCAGAAGTCGTGGCGTTCGATAAAACCGGTGACCTTGCGTTGCTGCGTTTTGTAAACGAAATTTCACATGAAGAAAATGGGGAAGTCGTGCCGGGCTTCTCGGAAGATGCCGTATGCGCGTTCCGTTCGGAAACCGCTTTCGGGGAATCTGTTGTAGCGATCGGGAATCCGGAAGGATATGGCATAGCGCTTGCGCAAGGGATCGTATCCAATCCTGCGTGCGATTATTATGAATCGCAAGTCGGGTATCTGCATATTTTGACGGATTGTCCGATCAACAGCGGAAATTCCGGCGGTCCGTTGTTCAACAAGGACGGAGAGGTCGTTGCCGTCAACACTTTAGGGCTGAATACAGAGGCGTATCCGGGTTATGACAATGTCAGTTGGTCTATTTGTGCGGATGCCGTAACAGTGTTTTTGGATACGGCAAACGAATTATCCGGGGCAAGACTTCCGACCGATACGATCGGATCTTATGCGGGGAATGGTCGCGTTTATGTTATGGAAAGCCGAATGCCTGAAGGCGGCATAGAATACCAAAAAGCCGGTTGATACAAATTTTTACACAAATTATCCGGGTAAATTTGCGAAAGTAAATTCGATCATTCTGACAGAAATTGTTTCAGAGCGTTTTTTTCAGTTTTAATTTGTGACGTTTGAATTGCTATAAATTCGTGATTGCGCGTCCAAGCCGAGGATGGTCAGGGCGCGCAATTTCGTGTCTTTCAAGCTGGAGCGTGCAAACAATTTGTAATAGCTTTTTCGTGTAAGTAAGGATTGCAACATAAAAGTGCTGTTCAAAGCGTGGGAGAATTGTCGGCATTAAGCAAATCTGAAAAACGTATCAGAAAACATTGACAAACTAGTGTTTGCAAAAGTTCGTAAGTTTTTGATGTTGTAAGACATTAAATTCTGTTCAGACCAATATACCCCTTCTGTTTTAGGTCTATTTCTGCGTAAAAGTCGTGTTTTACGCATAGATTTTGATGTCGGACTTTTGCATTTTTTGCTCCACTGCTCTTCTTGATAAGCGGTTTGAGGCAGTTTCCGGAAAAGGAGCCTTTTATAAAAGTTTTGTGTGATGCCTTGCCGATGTTGCCGCATTTGATCATGAAGACTGCCAAGCCTGCTCCTTTTATTCCGCTTTATTTGTTGCGGTCGTGAATGATACAGCGTTTGCGCTTGCTCCTGTGTTTTGTTTCGTGTTCATCGTTTTTTCAAAGAATTTTACGAATCGATTTGCCTTTCTGACAGATTTGAAGTATAATAAACGTATGGACAGAAATGTGGACCAAAATAAAGATTTTTACAATGCTCGCAATCTTAAAAACCTTGATCGGATCGAAAAATTGAAAGAAGAACTCCCCTCTTTCGTTGACGAGTACTTTCTGGGGATCGAAAATCAGACGAGCACTTTGACCAGATTAAACTACGCTTATGATCTGCGCATATTTTTTGACTATCTTCTCAAAAAAAAGTTTTGCGGAAAGAGCATGCACACCCTCTCTCTTGCGGATTTAGAGGCTGTGACTGCCACAGACATCGAAAAATTTTTAAGTTATTTAAGTCGATATGAATTCAATGGTTGTTGGGAAAGCTGTAACGAGCGCGCAAAAGCCCGTAAGCTTTCGACGGTCCGTGCCCTCTTTAAGTATTTTTTTATAAAAGAGAAAATCGGAGTAGACAACGCGGCGAAAGTATCGATGCCGAAATTGCACGATAAAGAAATCATCAGGCTTGAAGTAAACGAAATTGCGGCGTTGCTTGATTGTGCCGATACTGGAGTGGGCATGAGCGGACATCAACGTGCCTTTCATGCAAAAACCAAAGTTCGCGATGTTGCAATTTTAAGCCTGTTTTTGGGGACCGGGATCCGTATCAGTGAGCTGGTCGGGCTGAATAATGAAGATATCGATCTGGATACCAACAGTTTCAATGTAACGCGGAAAGGCGGTAATCGTGCGATCCTCTATTTTTCGGATGAAGTTGCCAATGCCCTTTCGAGTTATATGCAGTATAAAAAGCAAGATAAGGACGTTCCTGAACATGAATCGGCGCTGTTCCTTTCTTTGAAGCA
>CATYEP010000221.1 GCA_958405585.1 uncultured Eubacteriales bacterium | reverse complement strand
GTCAGGCACGCGGCAGGGCAATCGTAAATCTTTTGCAGATCGAGCAGGATGAAAAAATTACGGCAATTATTCCGTTAGCTAAAGATACGACAGGATATATTGCGATGGCGACGCGCAAGGGTCTGATCAAAAAGACTGCTCTCGAAGAATTTGAAAATATTCGTAAAGTCGGGAAGATCGCGATCAAAATTAACGAGGGTGACGAACTTATTTCTGTTCAGTTCACTACAGGCGACGACGAAATGATCATTGCTTCAAAAGAAGGTAAGTGCATCCGCTTCAGTGAAAAAGATGTACGTCCGATGGGAAGCGATGAATCTGAGTGCTGATGACTATCTGGTTGATATGCTCGTGATCAAACCGGATTGCCAGATTTTGACGATCACGTCAAACGGATATGGAAAGCGCTCTGACGTTGAGGATTATCGTCTGCAGGGAAGAGCCGGAAAAGGCATTAAAGCAGGTGTATTCAACGAGAAAACAGGTTGGCTTGTGAATCTGAAGATCGTCAACGAAAACGAAGATATCATGGTCATTTCCAATAACGGCACGATTATACGTATGCATGTTGCGGATATTTCGATGATCGGAAGAAACACGCAAGGCGTCCGTATAATGCGTCTGAAAGATTCGGAGGTCGCAACCGTTGCCGTAGCGCCTCGGGAAGAAGAGGAAGATGATAATGCCGAAAACGTAACCAATTCTGAAAATCAGCCGCTTATAAACAATTCGCTGGAATCAGAGACAGAATCTGACAGCACAGATACTACAGACGCCTCGATGAATGACACGGGCAAAAATTAATAAAAGAAGAACGTCCATCATGATTTTTTGGACGTTCTTTCTGTTTGCAAAGTACTATGCCAGACATAAATTATAATAAAGTCTGTTTATTTGTCAAGTTGACTTGTTTGGATGAATTTGTTATAATGAACAAACAAAATTCTACGGGAGAAAAAAATGAGCGATAAAAAAGATGAATTTTTGCAGTTGTTTGATACGTATATCAAGCGAGACGGAGCAGCTGAATTAAGGAAATTTTTATTGAAATCTGATTTTTTTACGGCACCTGCAAGCAGTCGTTATCATTGCGCGCGTGAAGGCGGACTTTGCGAGCACAGTATCAACACCTATTATCGTCTCTTAAAAAATATACGATCGGAATACGGCGATAATTGGGAAGAGGTTGTTCCGCATGAAAGTGTGGCGATCTGCGGACTGTTGCATGACCTCTGCAAAATCGATTTTTACAAGCTGGATTACCGCAATGTAAAAGAAAACGGTGAATGGGTTAAAAAGCCATGGTATACAAGAGAAGAAACTTTGCCATTCGGTCACGGTGAAAAGTCTGTATATATCATCAACGGATTCATGCGTTTGAAACGTGACGAAGCAATGGCGATCAACTGGCATATGGGCGGCTTTGATATGCGGGCACGCGGCGGCGATGGCTCTGTAAGTGAAGCCTATGCTATTTTTCCGTTGGCTGTTTTTATGCATGTGTCCGATTTAGAAGCAACGTATATTGACGAAAAACGCGGCATTTGAAAGAATATGAATACAGAACAGGAAGTGCAAAGTGCACTTAAACGCGGTCGTGCCATTTTATTTTCCAAAAATAGTGAGTGTTTGCAGCCGCTATCGATTTTGTTGTCAGTAAGTCAACATAAATCCATTGTTTTATGGGCTTTGGATCTGGCAAAGGAAACGGCCGATTTAATTGCCGATCCGCAGTTTTCATATATAGCTAAGAGAGCTATCGAAGAATGCAGTTTGTGGGCACAGGGAAAAATCAAAATGCCGCAGGCTCGAAAAACAATTCTTGCTTGTCATGGCGCAGCAAAGAAAGCGTCCGATCCGGTAACAGCAGCTTATTTGCATGCAATCGGGCAGGCATGCAGTACCGTGCATACGGTAAAACACGGATTAGGCTTTCCTGTGTACGACCTTTCGGCTTGTGTGTTTCGTTTCGGCGCTGAAAATTGTACGGAAAGAATCTCCGAACGCATAGCCCAATACATGGATCGCCTGTTGTTTAGGCGCGATCACTTCGATGATTTCAAAGAATGGGCTGATTTTATGGAGTAAAAGAGGTCGCTGTTTAGCTGCCTTCTTGCACAATATTTTGCACAGACAGATTTTAATCTGCAAAAAAAGTTCCGCAGTGTATTGATACGCCGCGGAACTTTTTTTTGTTAAAATCCATTTATTGAGCAAATAATTAAAGGGTTTAAGCGGTGAAAAAATAAAACTCAAGTAATGCTATGAGAAGAACTGACAATCACAACAAAATCATGTAATTGTTCTGCATTTTTAAATGTAAAAGATGATGAGATTAATTATGAACAAACCCGTACTTAAAATTGTAAGCCCATCTTTATAAATAAAAGATAAAAGGCGGATCTTCTTATATACATTGCAGACAATCGTAAATTCAGGGAATGACTTTACCTTTTAATTGGTTTGCAAGTATTTGCAAATAGGACAGAATCAGACCGTTTGGGAGCGTTTCAGACAGAATTTATAAAAGGGAATAACTCTACCTCTGTTTTTCTCATAAAAAAGTTTGCAGTTTTGCTAAATTGTATGCAATTATACCTGTGACCTCTTCCTTGAAATCCTATATTTTGTGTT
>CATYEP010000220.1 GCA_958405585.1 uncultured Eubacteriales bacterium | reverse complement strand
ATACGCTTACCCCACAATCTTCCCCACAAGTACCCCACAATAAAGCCGTGAAGAAAAGTTATAGCTTATTTTTACTCCTCTGAAACATATTTGGAACCTGCACATTGTACGACAAGCACAAAATTCCTCATTATATACGTATAACATATGTATGCGATTTTTGCATTTTCCATTTTTTAGTGTCGACATTAAAATGCAGCCGCAAAATAAAAGCGCTTGACTAAACCAATAGGTCTGATCAAACGCTGACGAATTCTTAATTTTACGATATTTTTACGGCTTGCACCAAATCGAATTTGACAATTCTCTGCTTTTCATATAATTTCCCGGTAACCCGATATGTTTGTTCCATATCCCACCGCATAAATTCCGCAATAATTCGGATAAAACGTTTACTGTGAATGTCTAATCCCTCCTTTGCATCGTTAAACGGGAGCGGTACTCGAAACGATGAAAATGCGATCCTGTCATAAGGTTCTATAATCATCATCCCCTCTGTTTCATGAATAAGCAATCTTATAAATTTAGGCATACCCATTGCCCGTATCGTACTTTTAAAAATGCGAATGGTATTGCTCCTTATATAAAAGGAAACATTCATTATATTGTCTCGCATCGTCTATACCCTTTTCAAGCCTTCATATACTACCGGATCAGTGAAATCAAATAATATCAGTAATTTTCTGTCCGCCTGCACTGTTTTGCCAAAAGCCCGATAATGACAATTTTTATCCAATCCCCATCGCTCGTAAATATTGCGCGTTAATTGCGGACATTCGATCTTTGTATATTTGGGTTCGGCGCGTTTTTTCCACAAGACCGCATCGGGCGTATTTGACGCCACCGGACGTATCACAATACTTCTGCCACGATTACTGAGCAGTACATGAATTGCTTCGCAATTATTCAATGCCTGAAAAGCACCCTGTCCGAAAGCAATAGCAGTCTGAAATAAAGTAAGCACCGGCTCCGATTGCTTTTGAAAATATTGACCTCTGACAATTTGATATCCATCCAAATCAATCTCGTTAATGAGTGTATCGTTCATTTCATCCCTCCCATTTTATTTGTCGTAATATAGCCTTCCGCTAAATTTATCTTATATAAATCATCATGCCGTTCAAACGGAACCCCGAAACACTCGCGCCAATCTTCGGGCAACCACGATCTCTGTTTTCTTGTTCCGCTGTTTATAAATAATTCAAAATCTGTCAGTTTAAATAAATATAGTGCTTCATTTTTATATACCGCCGGCTTGCCGAGCATTTTATAGCGATATTCCTTTTGCCAGGACATTAAGTCAAACAATTTCGCCGCAAATATTTGGCAAATCATATCACGATTTCTTATTTCTTTTTCCCCTCCTCCGTTTGCCCAACGCAATGAATCGGGAGCATCCGCTTCACACGGCCGTACAATCAACCGAAATTCTTCCGGATGAATTAAAAGTTGTATATACTTTACGCCCGGAAATTTACGGAGACAAGCCATGTTAAACTTGATTTTATTTTCCCACACGGTTATTGCCGGTTCGCGCGTATGGGCAAACAATTCAGCCTTTGCGACCTGATATCCGGCTAAATTAACTGTCTCTTGTTCTTCTCCTTCCGGGATAATTCGATCATATTCTTCATTCATTCGCGTCGTCCCGTTTTCGGTTTTAATCTCTCTGCACATTCTTTCAACTCCATCGGGGACATGATACGAACCGCAGGATGTTCTTCAATACACTTACACTCTGCCCTGCTGTTCCAGTCGGCTTTTTCATAGCTGTAATATAATTTGTTTTCAAGACTAAAATCATAAAATTCTTCTCCAAACGCATCTCCCCTCCCTTCATGGCATATTATGGTTTCCTTTTTCCTGCCTGACTTGTTTTCTTTATAGGAAACCAACGGTAATGCATCGGTCAAATTAAATATCATAATGCGGTCATCGCCTTTTTCTATCCATGACCCAAAAACTCTGTAATGAAACTCCGGATCCCATTCCATAATTCGAAACAAAGCCTTTCCGAAATAGGGACAAACTATCGTTTTATTCAATGAATTTTTTCTTACATTCCAATATATACTGAAAACATCATTCTGATTGCAAGGTCTGATTGCTATTTTTCGTTCTGTCGGATGCAATAAAAGTTGTATATAGGAAAAATCTCTTAACCTTTTCCCGCATGAACTGTTAAATATTATTTTATTATCAAACATACTGATTCCCGGCAATTCCGACCTCGCGGTAAGATATTGTCCGCGCACCACTTGATAACCCGATAAATCAAAATGGCTAAAAAAGGATCGTTTGACTAGCTTGTCGCTCTTGGTCTCACGCACACTTTCAGAAGTTTCATAATAAACATCCGGATCTTCATTTACCCAATGATGATCAACCGGCACATATCCTCGAAATATGCCCTCATCGACAACGTGCATATAATGCAATCCGCCTCTCATCCCCTTTCGTTTTTCATCCAAAAGAGTTTGTACCGCCTCATATTGCGCCACGGTTACGATAGCAGAATGATGAGCCTTATATAAATACTGATCGCGGTCTTTTCTGTTTTTTCTTTTTTTATGCTCGAATATATCGTATGTAAATGTTTTCCGTGTCAATACGCTTCCGCAATGCCTTTCGTGACGCGGGAGCTAGTGGTT
>CATYEP010000219.1 GCA_958405585.1 uncultured Eubacteriales bacterium | reverse complement strand
TAATGCCTTCCAGCGCCTCTTTCATAAAGACGGGAACGCCCCGCGCCTTTGCCTGTATATGTAAATTATCTACCCACTCTTTTTTTGTAGGGATCTTTCCCTTGCAGTTTCCCGTTTCCGTGCCGATGACCGTCCAACCAATGTCCGAAAAATCGACGTCGCCCACGCCGTCGGAGAGCGGCTCGAACGTGACGTGATAATGCTTTGCTTTTACATTGCGTCTTAAAATCTCTATGCGCTCTCTTTCCGCCGCACAGGTTACGGTCACGCCGAACCAGAGATTATCAAGGTCGGTCTGTATATGCAGCCGTTCGGGGCGCTTTGTCAAAAATAGGTATTGATTGTGCGGCGTCTGCGCCGCCTTTTCAAATACTTTTTCCGTCCAGTCGAACTGCCAATAGGCAAGGTCGCTCATGCCCGTGAGCAGAAAAACTTTCGGCTCCTTTGTATCGAATAAACGAAGTTTGTTTTCAAAAAACTGCGGTTTGGAAAAGTCGTCCGTGATATGAAAGCGGCGGCAGTTGCTGCGCGCATAGCAATATCGGCAGCCTAAGGGGCAGCCGATAACGATATTCAGATTTTTGATCTTATCTTTGATGGGAAATACCATAATTTATTTTTTCTGCGCGGCGGCAAATTCCCCGTAGCCCTTCCAGCCGAATACCGCATCGACGCTTTCGTCCGCATAAACATTCTTTACGTTGCAGATATGCAGAACATGGTCGTCCGCATCCACGGTCTCACAGACGCTGGCTACAATGGCAAGGCGGGTTGCTTCGGGAATTTCGATTTCCGTGCCGGCGAGTTTCTGCATGGCAATGCCGAATTTTTCAACCTTATCGGTAGCCCTTCCCGAAGAGGTACCGCAGGCGATGAGTGCGCCCGTAAGCGAAACGCCGGGAACCGCAATAACTACTTCTTTATTTTTTGCAAGAAGTTCCAAAGTATAAGCGCCCTTGTTCAGTGAAAACACGACTTTCCCAGGGTTGGTGGAAGCATACGTCCAAAAAGCGAGCGTTGCCATGTTCGTTTTCCCGTCCGCCTTCTTGGAGCAGATAAAAGTCATGGGATTAGGGGAAGTGAAAACGGGTGCCTGTGCGATCTTGATTTCTTTCATAACAGTGTCTCCTGGAATTATTTATACTATATAGTACGAATACATAATACTATATGGAACTAATCCTGTCAAGAAAAATTATAGGCAAAACGATAATAAATTCCGATATTTTAACCGTTTGGCACCATGGCGTGAGCTAAAGCCCAGTAGAATCATTGAACGGATATCAATGTGAATAAGAGCGTTTATAATAAGATGCGAATTAAGAGTTCGTGCTTTGCCCATTTCTTATATGTATAGTATTCGGAAGATGTTGGATTGGTAGTGAGAAATTCAGTTATAAGAAAACCCCGATCGGAATTATCGGTTCCGTCGGGGTTGTTATCATTATGCGGGGGAGTGGTAGGCGGCTCTCCCGGATATTTTAAGAAAATCTCTATTTTATCCTTATAAACGATTATTTTGTCAACTAAAAGCTCTACAAGGTTTCGGGGCGTTTTTTGAACGGCGTACTTTAAGTATTTCTTAATTTCAACCGCCGTCGGGATTGAGCGCTCTTTGCTTTTTTCTGTCAATAATTTTTCAGTCAGTGCTTTCTTTTGTGCCTCAAGCTCATCTAACCGGGCTTTCGTAGTGTCGCTGAAAATTCCGTTTTCGATTGCTTTTAGCAAATTGGATAACGACTTATTGGTTTGAGCTAAGGCTTTTTCAAGTGTTTTTAAGGTTTGCGTTTCGGCTTCATCTTGCTGTAATTTTGTTAAAAGGCGTTCAGTCAGAAAGTTTAGATTTTTCTCGGTTGTGATTTGGTCAACAAGTGCAGAAACTACGAGGTTTTCCAAAATGTCTTTTCGGAATGTTTTATCCTTGCAGCCTTTTACTCGTCTGGCGGAAAAACAACGATAGTATCTGTATTGTTTCTTGCCGCGTGATTTTCCTCCGGCTGAACGCATAGGATTACCGCATTCGCAGAATAATTTTCCTTTTAAGATGTATTCAACGCCGGGGACATGTTTGCCGTGACGGTTTGCGTCAAGTCGCTTTTGTACTTGTTGAAATATTTCTTCGGGGATGATGCGAGGAAAAATGTTGTCGTATAATATTCCGTTGACGGTATATCTTCCCGCATACCGCTCCAAATGTAACATATAGTACATGGATTCAGGCGAAAATGGAACGCCTTTTTTATTTACGATGCCGTCGGCTTTTAATTCTTCTGCAAGGGTAAGCAATCTTTTTCCGTTTGCGTATTCGGTAAAGATTCTTTGTGCAATTTTCGCCTCGGTTTCATTGATAACGACTTTTCTGTCAATGACATCATAACCGTAATTTATCCAGCCGCCTGGGAATAAACCTTTCATGCGAGTTTCACGCAATCCGCGCTTTGATTTTTGCGAGAGTTCCTCGCTGTAGTATTGATTCATGCCTTCGAGGAGCGACTCAAGCAGAATACCTTCCGGAGTGTCAGGAATATTTTCCATCGCGGAAAGTATTTTAATACCGTTGTCTTTCAGGTGTTTGCGATGGATAGCCATCTCGTATTTGTTTCGAGAGAATCGATCTAATTTGTAAACGAGAACGTAGTCCCAAGCTTTTTTGTCGC
>CATYEP010000218.1 GCA_958405585.1 uncultured Eubacteriales bacterium | reverse complement strand
AAAACTCCTGAATAACCCTTTCGTATTTTTTTGGCAGCATAGCATAAAAAAATACGATAGCCGCAATCAGCAAAATAAATACTGCAACCAATACAAGTATACTAACTTTTCGTTTTACGGATAATTTCATGGACTACCTGTTTTACCTGATCCGTCAAAGATGCCAGATCTCCGTCGTTATATATAACAGTATGCCCAGATACATTATTTTTTTCGTAATCGAACTGATTTTTTATCCGCAAAATTATTTTTTCTTCCGAAACCTTATCCCTCGATGCAGCCGCTCGGATCCGCTTCTGTAAATTTCGCATTACCACGATCACTGCATCAAAGTCTTTTTCATATCCCCCTTCAAACAGCAACGGAACTTCGGCAAAAACAACATCAGAACCCGCTTGTGCCATTTCACGAAAAAGGATCTGCATAATTGCCGGATGCGTTATCCCTTCCAATTTTTTCCGCTTTGATTCGTCACCAAATACCAAATCAGCCAATTTTTGACGGTCTACCTTGTGCCCGACGACGCATTCCGGAAATTCTTGCGCCGTCTTTTCCAATACCTCTCTGTCGTCATAAATCTTATGCGCTACTGAATCAGCCGAAAAAACAGGATATCCCAGTGAATGAATGATTTTCATCACTTCGCTTTTCCCGCTGCCAATCCCTCCCGTTACGGCAACGCAATATTTATTTTGCCTCATACCAGTTCCTTCCGCAATGTACTTCGACCGTAAGCGGCACCTTCAGCTGTACAGCATTTTCCATTTCTGTTTGAAGGATTTCCGTAACAGTTTCCCTTTCACTTTCATAAGCGTCGATCACCAGTTCGTCATGCACCTGTAAAATCATCTTGGATCGCAACCCTTCCTTTTTCAAACGGTCGAATACGTTGCACATAGCAATTTTTATGATATCCGCACTGCTTCCTTGCAACGGCATATTCATCGCCGCCCGTTCTCCGAACGAGCGCAGATTATAATTAGATGATTTGATTTCGGGTATAACACGCTTTCTTCCCAAAAGCGTCGTAACGTAGCCGTGTTCTCTGGCATAGGCAACGTTTGAATCCATATATTTTTTTACGTCGCTGTACGTTTCAAAATATTTGCGGATGTACTCTCCCGCCTGTTTATTTGATATATTCAGCCCCGACGCCAACCCGAATTCACTGATCCCGTAAATAATACCGAAATTGACAGCTTTCGCTGCCCGACGCTGCGACGGCGTAACGGATTCCAACGGCACACCAAAAACCTGCGAAGCAGTCAATGCGTGTATATCCCTGTTTTCACGATATGCCTCGATCAATTCTTTGCAACCCGAAAAATGCGCAAGAAGCCGCAATTCGATCTGCGAATAATCCGCATCGATCAAAATTCGATCTGAAAATCTCGCTACGAAAAGTTTGCGCAATTCCCGCCCTTCTTCGTCCCGCACAGGTATATTTTGCAGATTCGGATTTGCACTGGACAGCCTTCCGGTCGTTGTCAGAACCTGGTTATACGTCGTATGGACAAGCCCTGTCGCAGGATCAATCAACGGTTTGAATCCGTCGATATACGTCGACAGCAATTTCTGAAAATGCCTGCAATCCAGCACATCCCTTACGATCTTATATTCTCCCGCCAATTTTTCAAGAATGTCCGCACTCGTCGAATAAGTTCCTTTTTTGCTTTTCTTGGGTGCAGGAAGCTGTAATTTTTCAAATAAAATCTTTCCGAGCTGCATGGGCGAATTGATGTTAAAACGCTCTCCGGCTTGCTTATAGATTTCATCGGTGAGGCGCGCTATTTCCTCCCTGTACCTCTTTTCGAATTGCTTGGATGTCTCTAAGTCGATACGAACGCCCTCTGCTTCCATATCAAATAAAACATCCGCAAGCGGAAGTTCTATGTCCTTATACAGCTTTTCCATGTTTTCGGATGACAATTTTTCCGACAAGTCCTCATACAAGAAAAATACCCCGGCGGCAGGAGCCGTATCATCATAGCCGCGACCGCGCAAAACATCACCAATATCCTCATCTTTTCCATTAAAATCCACCAGATATCTGATCAGTGATACGTCTTCACAGCTGCAAGCAAGCTCCACATGCTCTTTTGCCAGTGTATGTCTAAAATCCTTTTTGCCGTACAAGATGACTTTTCTGTCTTTCTTTTCAAACAGACTCTTTAAAATCCGCACCGTCTCCGTCGCATGCAACCCCTCATCCAGCAAAGTCCTGGCCGGGCGCAGAATGTATTCTGTCCCGTCCGCATAAAAATGATACTCATCCCCCGCTCTGACTGCAGAAAATAAACTCGGAACAAAATCTGTCAGAAATTGATCGGCATCCGCAATCACCACGCTTTTCGTCTCTGCCCGAGGTTGTGCGTCTGCCTTTTTTTCTGATTCTGTTTCAAAAATGTTCAGCTTCAGTAAAGAAGTAAATTCCAGCTTTAAAAACTGGTTCCGCACCTCTTGCGTAAACGGCATACAGATCTCGCCCTCGCTTTTCGCCGTTTCAAGAGACACACTGCGGTCGATCGTAGCCAAGCGGCGCGACAAATAGGCCGATTCCTTTCCGTTTTCCAATTTTGTTTTCACCGAACCTGTGATGTCGTCCAGATTCGAATACACATTGTCCAGCGTACCGTATTTCAAAAGCAGATTCAGCGCGGTTTTTTCACCGATGCCA
>CATYEP010000217.1 GCA_958405585.1 uncultured Eubacteriales bacterium | reverse complement strand
TATTTGGGTTTCGGTATACTCAATTTTGCCGGTAGCGGCTCGTCTGCGAAAATCGAGATACGGGATTTGAAAAACGATAGCGTTGTGCCGAACCGCGTTGAAAGGCTGGAAGTGCCTGCAGCGCTGGAGAAAGTTGCCAAGGGAGATTCTGTTTCTTTAGAAGTATCGATGATCCCTGCCGATGCGGAAGATTCGCTGGATAATGTGACCTTGCAGTTTGAAAGTATGAACAGCAATTTGTTTTCCGTCAACTCTGAAGGCGTCGTTACGATCATCGGGGATGCCGGGCAAGGTTATATAAAGGTCAGTACATCGACCGGTAAAAGTGCATATGTATTTATATCGTTATTGGATACGGAGGCTCCTGTGATCACGCTCAATGAATACGACCTTCCTACCGATATCAAGGAAGGAGATATTTTACAACTGCCCAATTTTGTGGCCGAAGATAATGTCGGAGTTGTGAAGCGCGCCGTAGAAATTTATACGGATGATTATGTCAGCCTGTTAAACGATGAAGAGATTGAAGAGGAGCGGGAATATATCGAATATGTTGTCGCCACATCGGGTATTCACAAAGTTGTGTATATTGCGGAAGACGCATCCGGCAATCGGGTAACCGAGGAAATCAGCTTTACGGCAACAGAATACGGAGATACGGGCGATTGGATAAAGTATGAGCCCACGGTTGCCTCTGCCGGGACTTTGACGGTAGACGACTCCGGTGCGATGAATTACCGCGGCAATGTCGGGTTTACACAGCCTTTCCAAGGTGTTAAAAACTATTGGGAATGGTCATCTGTATATTATGATAAACCGCTTACGTTTACACAAACTGAGAATGGCTATACAAGTATATCATTTGATTTAAATGTAGCATGGACTGACGGTGATTTGCGGGACGCATCTCTCGGCTCGGAAGATTACAATCGAATATTCCGAATTATGCTCTATGAAGCGGATGAAGACGGAACGATCCGCGGTGACAAGTTTGACAATGCAGACGGATGGAAACGCCCCGGAATGCAGATATTCTTTGGCAGAGTGTACGGCAGTTCGACTGTGCGCTATAATCTGTGTTCGGGGCTTACCGGAGGTACTCTTTCAGCGCAGCATGTAACGGCAATCGATACTCGTTCAACCGATCCGGATGTTCAAGCAGAGTTTACCAAAACGCGTAACGGGCAGTATGGGCAGGGTGAAACATATATGCCTGATTTTGTATGGGGCTCTGCACTTGATGTCGGGCAGAAACTAAATACCGGAGATTCAATCCATGTAACGATCGGCTATTATGAGGAAGACGGAAAATATTATTATAGCTTGACGCTGGACAGATGGGCTTTCCGCATTCCTGCCGAGCAACTGGGTGCGTCGGGAGGTGAAACCGGTTTCGACCGCGCTGCGTATCTCGGATTTCAGTTTTATTCTTTGAACGGCCGCTATTCTTATAACCTTTCTGTTTCTAATGTTCAAAATGGTACAGTGGACCGGATAGAATTTGCGGAGGGAGAAGAACTCCGTCTCGGTTATGGGGCTGAAAACACGGTAACGCCTTCGGCGATTGGCTATGATGGTCAAAAATTGAACACAACCTTTACGTTTAAGTCTTCCGATGAAAATATTGTTACGGTAGGGGAAGACGGCAGGATTTGCGCTGTCGGAGCGGGCAGAGCGATTATTACGGCATATAGTGCGCTGGAAAATAAATATGCGTCAATTGTTGTAATAACTGATTTGCCCGATCTGAAATTGCAGAACACAGAATTTATCCTTCGGCGAGGAGAAAGTGCGCAGATCGCAATAGAATCGGCGGCGGGCAATGTGCCGTGTGTTTATAGTTCATCCGATCCTTTTACTGTCGCAGTATTGCGTGATGGTACAATACAGGCAATAAAAACGGGAACTGCCACGATTACAGTATCATATTTCGGTAAAGAAATGACGTGTACTGTACAAGTTTTGGACGAAGATGTTTCACCGGAAACAAGCGGCGGATGTCAAGGCTCTATTACAGGAATCGGTTTGGCAGGAGCGGCAGCGCTCATTGCGGGGGCTTCGGTTGCTCTGTGCCTGCGAAAAAAATACTATTGATAAAGGAGCAAGCCGGTCTGCATGATGCGGGCCGGCTTTTTCAGAAAAAATGAGAGAAGAAAAAATTAGAGAATTGATCAGCCGGATGACATTAAAAGAAAAACTCTGCCAGTTGACGCAAGTCAACGCCGCTTATCTGATTAACTCTTCGGCGCAACTCACTGGGGAAAATAATTTTTTAAATTTAACTCGGGAAGAATTCGGGATGATTGGTTCGGTGCTGAATTTTGCAAATGCAGAGGAAATGAAAAGGATTCAGAACGAGCATTTCCAATCAGACAGAAATAAAATTCCTATCATTTTTATGATGGATGTGATCCACGGGTACAGAACAATTTTCCCCATTCCGCTTGCGCTTGGTTGTAGTTTTGATTTCGAATTAGCGAAAGAATGCGCTCATATGTCGGCAAGGGAGGCTTTCGGCGAAGGGGTAAATGTCACTTTTTCTCCTATGGTTGATTTAGTACGCGATCCGCGTTGGGGCAGGGTTATGGAATCTACATCGGAAGATGTATGGCTGAATTGCCGTTTTGCGGAAGCTTTTGTTCAAGGATACCGTTTGCAAAGGGGATTCGGGTGCTGTGTTAAACATTTTGCTGCATATGGAGC
>CATYEP010000216.1 GCA_958405585.1 uncultured Eubacteriales bacterium | reverse complement strand
GCCCGAAGCGTAAAAACAACGCGCCCCCCTTCACAGTCTAGATGCGCCGTTCTCTCCTTGACCGCCGTAAGCGCGCCCGCGATATAAGCAATATACCTGCAATGTTCCTCCCGATCGGAGACTGTGAATTGTTCCATATTTTCAGTGTATGCGCTTTAATTCCGATTATTTACGATTTCAGCCGCAAAATGCGCGAAAAATAAAATTTTTCGACGCGATATGTCTCTTAACTTGACTAACACGCCAAAAAATCATATAATTAGATGAATAAACGCGAGGTATTGCAGTATGCCGACTCCTGTTCTGATCGCACTCATTGCCGTGCTTGCCGTTCACTATGTACTGGCGATCGCAACGATCTACATTCTTTTGAAAGACAAGCTGTCCGTCGGGCAGGCAGTCAAAACTTCTATGATCATATGGAACATCGCAATTCTGTTGATTCCGATCATAGGGCCGCTATCGTATCTCGTTTACAGACAATTTGCAAAGAAAAAATGAGGCTCGTTTCGGGCCGCGGAGGTTTTTGGGTTATGGATATGAAATCCGTTGAAAGCAAATGGCAGCAGCGTTGGGAAAAGACCAAAGAGAATAATTTCAACAAAAAGAACATCGACAAAAAATATTATGTTCTTGAAATGTTCTCCTATCCTTCCGGCGCAAAACTGCATATCGGGCATTGGTACAACTATGGGCCTACCGACAGCTATGCGCGGTTCAAGAAAATGCAGGGCTACGAAGTTTTCCAGCCGATGGGTTTTGATGCTTTCGGACTGCCTGCTGAAAATTATGCCATTAAAACGAAGATCCACCCGAAGGATTCCACCGAAAAAAATATTGCAACCATGGAACATCAGCTCAAAGCCATGGGCGCTATGTTTGACTGGACGGCGGAAGTCAAAACCTGCGAAGAAGACTATTATAAATGGACCCAATGGATGTTCCTGAAACTCTATGAAAACGGCCTTGCATACCGCAAAGAAGCGCCCGTGAACTGGTGTTCCAGCTGCAATACTGTTTTGGCAAACGAACAGGTCGTTGACGGTTGCTGCGAACGCTGCGGCACGCCCGTGATCAAAAAAGATCTTACCCAATGGTTCTTTAAAATCACGCAATATGCCGAAGAGCTTTTGCAGGGGCTTGACAAGATCGACTGGCCTGAAAAAACGAAGCTGATGCAGCGCAACTGGATTGGGAAATCCGTTGGATGTGAGGTTGAATTTGAATGCGAAAGCGGCGACAAATTCAAAGTTTTCACGACCCGTGTGGATACGATTTTCGGCGTTTCTTATGTCGTTCTCGCACCCGAACATCCGCTCGTAAAAAAACTGGTTTCGGATGAACAGCGCGAAGCCGTGGAAAATTATATTGCCGAAACCGCAAAAACCAATGAAATCGAAAGGCTTTCTTCCGCACGCGAAAAGACAGGCGTATTTATAGGTCATTACGCGATCAATCCGATCAACGGCAAAAAAGTCCCGATTTATGCAGCCGATTATGTCCTCTACTCTTACGGAACAGGCGCCGTCATGGGGGTTCCCGCACACGATGAGCGCGATTTTGCGTTTGCCGCAAAATACAATCTTCCCGTACAAAAAGTTATCGAAAATAAAAACGGAGAAACCGTTTTGCCTTTCTGCGAAGACGGTATCTGCGTAAACAGCCTGCAATTTGACGGCCGCTGCGGCGAAGAAGCCCGTACGGAAATTTCCAATTACCTTGCCAAAATGGGCAAAGGCGAGAGAAAAGTCAATTACCGCCTGCGCGACTGGCTTGTTTCCCGTCAGAGATACTGGGGTGCACCTATTCCCGTGATCCATTGTCCGAAATGCGGCATTGTTCCCGTTCCGTACAAAGATCTGCCCGTCAAACTGCCTTACAATGTTCAGTTTGAACCGGACGGAAAATCACCGCTTGCGAAATGCGATGAGTTCATGCACGTAAAGTGCCCGCACTGCGGCGGCGACGCGCTTCGTGATCCCGATACGCTCGATACTTTCGTATGTTCCAGCTGGTACTATCTGCGCTATCCCGACGCACACAACTCCAAAGCGCCCTTCGATCCTGAAATCGTGAACAAAATGCTCCCTGTCGACAAGTACGTCGGCGGCGCGGAACACGCTTGCATGCACCTGCTGTACGCACGTTTCTTCACGAAAGCACTTCGCGATATGGGATACCTGAACTTTGACGAACCTTTCAAATCATTGGTACATCAAGGCGTCATTCTTGGGCCGGACGGCAATCGTATGTCTAAATCGAAGGGAAATATCGTTTCCCCTGATGAATATGTTTCCACATACGGATCTGACGTATTCCGCATGTATTTGATGTTCGGATTCTCTTATACCGAAGGCGGTCCCTGGAGCGATGACGGAATCAAATCCGTTGCAAAATTCCTGGACAGAATCGAGCGCTTTGTTATCAAAAATAAAGATCTTAAAGGTTCATCCGACGAAACATACGGCCACGATGAAAAAGAACTTGACTATGCCCGCAATTACGCGATCCGTCAGATTTCGCGCGACATGGAAAACTTCTCGTTCAATACGGCAGTAGCCAGACTGATGGAATACGTTAACGCTTTGTATAAATACGACGGGCTTCCTGTCAAAAACATATCGTTCCTGCGTGAATGCACGCGAGATCTTCTGCTTCTTCTCGCCCCCTGTGCTCCTCATTTCAGCGAAGAGCTTTGGGAAATTCTCGGATATAAATATTCCATTTTCGATCAGAAATATCCCGTATGC
>CATYEP010000215.1 GCA_958405585.1 uncultured Eubacteriales bacterium | reverse complement strand
TGCATTTGTTTCCAGAGGGTATAGTTCGTCGGATCCTTCTGCGGATTTGTCTTTAGCGGTTTATGCAGATAATATCACGGTAGAAAATGTGAACGTAAGCGGTGTTACAGAAGATCAGATTGCAGGAATCAGCTTCTACGGTTTTGATGCATCAGGGAATACTTACGAGTTGTCGGAAGGCAATATTAATTTAGAAACATCTGTTTTCTCCGTTTGCGGACTTAATATAGGGAATCGCATCATCGGTGTAAATGCTGTCACAGCTGGCGGGATCAGTGCTCGATTTAATCTTGTTTCTGAAGATATTGTGTTCGGCAGCGGTTACTCTGCGACGATCACTCCGAATGTTGCCATTGCAAAAGAAGATATAACAATATTAAATGAATCCGGTAAAGATATTACAGCGTATTTAGACGTACAAGTCGGATCGGATAATAAAATTGTTATTGCGGGCTTGGAAAATATTCGTGTTGAAGTGCAGCTGGAAAAAGAGAACTATGTAACTGAAACAGTGTCTGTGACGGTTGAAGAAACAAATGTCGAAATTTCGGCAGAGCTTGCTCACGATTATTATTCGGTTCAGTTGCAGCTTTTATTGAATGGCAGTGCATTGGAAAATATGCAGGATTATATCTTCGTATACGATGTTACTGATACTTCGGAAAATCTTGCGGTTGAGATTTCATATAATGACGAAGTCTATACAATTTCCGGAATTAAAAAGGGCGTCGATGTGCTGATCGTTTTTGAGGCGGATGGCTATGTTTCGGAACAGACAAACGCGACACAGGAAAATTGCAATGTTTCGTTAAATGTTAAGCAGCTGTATACGGTAAGCTTTACCGTAAAAGCCGGTGATGAGTTTATCACCACAACGGAAGGTATTACGGTTGCAGGAGCAAATACGGGCGCAGAATTAAAATACGATTCAGCTTCCGAAAAGTTTATCATAAGCGGTTTAACAAATGAAATTAAAATTATCGTAAAATTGAGCGGCTTTGAAATTGCTGAAAAAGTTTTTGATATATCCAATTCAAACGGAGACATCATTCTTACTGCATTAAATTTTGAAGAACTGCGTTCCGCTATCGAAGAAGCAGAAGAAAAAGCTTCGCAAATGACAGTCAGTGTGGATGGCACGGATGTCGATCCGACAGGAAAGTGGGTAACACAGCAGACGAAAGATGCGCTGTCAGCGGCGATTTCTCAGGCAAAAGAAGTGCTGGATGGCGAAATATTTGAACAGGAAGATATAGATCAGGCAAAATCCGCTTTGGATCAGGCTGTGGCAGTATTTGAAGCTGCTGCGTCAGCGGGCACAAAGTCTGAAGAGGCCCCGTCTGGCGGTTGTACAGGTGCGATCGGGATTTATTCCGCTTTATTTGTTTTGCCGGTTTTGATGTCAGTTGCATTTGTTATTTTTAAGAAAAAGAGAAATGCAAACTAAGCATTCATAAACAGAGATAATCATATGGATTATATAAGACGGGAGTTTTTGAGATTATGTCTAAAGTGTTTGTGATCGGAAGCATCAATATGGATCTCGTCGTGGAAACGGACCGTCTGCCTCAAATCGGCGAGACGGTCCATGGCAGCGGCTTTTTTACAAATCCGGGAGGGAAAGGCGCAAATCAGGCTGTAGCCGCCCAAAAACTTGGAGGAGATGTACGTTTTTGTGCCAATGTGGGCAGCGATGAGTTTGGCAATATTCTTATAAGCGGTTTAAAAAAATACGGGGTCAATACTGATTTTGTAGAACAACAAGAAAAAGAAGCGAGCGGTGTTGCTGTTATTACTGTCGTAAAAGGAGACAATTGTATTATTTTGGCATCAGGTGCCAATGGAAAAATGCAGGCAGAACAAATTGATCGTTTTCTGGATGCGGCAGGGGAAGGTGATATTCTCATGGTTCAAATGGAAATTCCCGAAGAAATGGTGCGGTATGCACTTCGTATCGGAAAGACAAAAGGGATGATCACTATTTTTAATCCTGCACCGGCAGCAGGATGCAATACTTCTTTTTACCGTTATACGGATATCATAATTCCCAATGAAACGGAAGCATTTATTCTGACAGGCGAAAAAGATCCGGAAAAGGCAGCTCGTCTACTTGCTGAAAATATTCCGCAAGTTATAATAACGCTTGGTGCGCATGGTTGCCTTTATTGTAACGGCGACGATCAAAAGATTTATGATTGTCCTAAAGTATGTGCGATTGATACAACTGCAGCTGGGGATACATTTTGCGGTGCTTTGGCGGCTCGATTGAGTAATGGATATTCAATTGAGACAGCTATCCACTTTGCGCTAAACGCTGCGTCGTTGACTGTAACAAAAAAAGGAGCGCAGTCTTCCATTCCTTATGAACATGAGGTTTTGAATGCGATCAAGTAATTCGCAAAATCGTTAATTAGCTTCTTGTCAAAGAGATTTATTCATCGTTGAACTTCACATGTACGGGCTATCTGTACATAGAAAAAATTGTTATATGAAAACTTTTTGTCGTACTTAAAATAAGAAGATCATAAGAGTTTTGTAAAATGTAAAAAGCGGAGCGTTTTAATTGACGCTCCGCTTTGTTGTATAGAAAAACCCGCGGATAGTCCGCGGGTAACAAAAAGCTTTAGCGATGAGGCAAAGAAAAAACTCCTTTTGATATAATAATGTTGCGACTTGGCAGTTGTAACAAAAATATCAAAAGGAGGTCAATCCAAGGATGGATGACGTAAAAAGTTTAACACATACGAAATGGAATTGCAAGTATCATGTAG
>CATYEP010000214.1 GCA_958405585.1 uncultured Eubacteriales bacterium | reverse complement strand
CACGCAGTACAGAAGTTATATTCGGCGTATACTCGTAAAAATTATAGATCCGAAATCCGTTTTTTTCAGCCAGCTTTTTTGCTGTGCTCCCATTATCATGAACGTAAAATACGTCCATTTTTTTCCCTGCTATATCACATAGGATCGCCTGTAAACGTCCGCTGTAACCGACATCAAAGCACGCGCACCGCCCGTCAAACTCCGCTGCGATCGCTGCCCGCATTTTCTGCAATTTTTTTTCGTCAAACAGTTTACGCCCCATTACTTTACAAGCCGCCGCCGCAAAATCCAAATACGCCGAATGACTTTTAAACGGTGACTCCAGCGAAATTCCGTACTTATGAAATCCGAGCACTTGTTCCGCCGTCAACTTGCCGCAAACAGGTTCCAATATTTTCAGAACGTCTTTCGGGCAGTTTGCCGACAAATCAAAATATCGGTACAACCCAAACAGATCTTCCTTCTTTTTTACAACAAACGGTAAAAGTGTTTTGCGATTTGCGTAAAAATAGGAGGAACGAATCCCGCTTTTCCCGTACAAAATGTCAAAAACCTTTTTCACAATATATCCGTCACGAGCCAAAAATACAATGTGATCCAGGCCGAGCAGTTCCGCTTTGTCTCGGATAAACTTGGCTACACCTAAAAGATGCATCCCCAACGCAGAAAATCCCATATAATATGCGTCTGCATTGTATAACGATCCCCCACGAAAACAGCGGAACGGATCATCGAAAAAGCCATTTGCAGCACAGGCGAACAAACACCGCAGCGGCAATTGATCCACCACGCAACGGCTGTCATAATTCGTATGTGCACCCTCGTATATTTGCTTAAACGCATCTCCCGTATAAATATTGGAAATGTTGTTCGTATAAGTTTCCACTGCCTTGTGGAAAAATAACGGCTGTATGCCCTCCTTTTCTGCCGCCAGAATATCCGTCGACCAGTTATCCCCGATGTGCAGCATTTTCTTTACCCCGCCCTCGGTTTTTTTAACGATCTTAAATAACCCGCCAGTCGCTTTCAACTTTTTATATTCGGAAGACAGATATAGCGCGTCATACCCGTAAATACCGCATTTCCCCAGTATTTTTACGATCAACGGTTTTTCCAGATACATATCCGAAGTCAGAATGACCTTTTTCCCAACAAATTTTGCCAGTTCAAACATCGTAACGCCCGCGAGCCTCGGCTGACAAAATGAAAGTTCGGCTTCCATTTCCGCCGCCATCATCAACCTTGTTTCCTCTTCCGAAAACCCGAAAAGTTTCGCCATGAATGCGTAGATTTCATGCAAAGTCACATCTTCTGTACTTGGATCCAAAGTTTTAGCAACCAAACGGCATTTTTCTTCCGCCGCTTTGCGCATGGCAACATATGTTTCCGATTCCGAAACGATATGCCTGACCTTCTCCGACACAAAATAAAATATATCGTCCGGAGTCCAGAACGGGCGCGCGATCAATGTGTCAAAAATATCAAAACTCACCGTCAAAACATCGTCCTGCTGAATTTTATAACGGAGTTCTTCAAATTTTTCATCCCATTCTGTGGACTGATCATAAAAATAGAACTCACCTTCTTCAGGAGCAGAAAGATCTTCTTTACAAAATCCTTGCAACAGGCATTGCACGATTTCCTTGTCTTTATCGTATCCTGCCGCACGGATATTCCCCGACCAGATCCGAAAATACTTTTCTTTGAATAAACGGAAATTGCGTTCAACTTCCTGCATTCTTCCGTATTCATCCAAAAACTTTTCCGCAAACGCAAAGACATTGCATATATCTCTTACATACCTCAGCATTTGATCTCGGGAATGATGCATGCTCGTTGATGCACGGCTATGACGAAAATAAAAATAACAATCGTTATCGCAAAAAGACAGTTTCTTTGCCATTGCATAAAAAACCGTTGAAAAAGCGATGTCCTCTCCCATGACAAGTCGTTCCTGCATTTTTTCCAGATACGGCAAAGATCTTTCAAACAGTTCTCGGCTGTAAACTTTGTTCCATACTGTATGCCATATAAAACATTCCCCTTGCTGTTCAAAAAAACTACGGAGCAAGTCTTTGCCCTGTAACGGCTTACGATTCCTGTTAAAACTTCTGTAATGATTGAAATATGTCTTGTGCCCTGCTTCATCTACATTCACCGTATTACCCAGCACCATGTCCGACCCGCTCTCTGTCAGGGTTTTCACCAATGGCCGAAACCAGTCGCTGGATACAAAATCATCGCTGTCCACAAATGCGATCACCTTGCCTTTTGCATATTTTATCCCCGTCAGCCTTGCCCGAAACAATCCCTGATTTTTTTCATGCCGTACAATCCGGATCCTGCCATCCGACTCCGCTAACCTTTGTACGATTTCAATGCTTCGATCGGGACTTCCGTCATCCACGCAGATTATCTCAATATTTCTATAGGATTGATTTTGCAGACTGTGTATACATTTTTCAATGTATTTCTCTACATTATAGACCGGTACAACAACCGTCAAAAGCAGCATATCCATTTTTTTCCCCCTGTGTATTTCTACCTGTCTGACCTGCACCAGATCCGTACAAGCCGCATCATTTCCCAAAATAAACAATTCCAGCGATACCAATATTTATGTTTCAGATCCGACGCTTCGATCGATCCGTAAAGCCAATAAACATTCGGAAGCGGTTTTCGTTTCTCTTTGCTCAGTTTTGCCCGCAACCGATTGAAAACAAGAAACCTCTTTGCTTCCTCCTCTGTCAACTCCCGTACAATGCTATCCCTTTTCTGTTCTGAC
>CATYEP010000213.1 GCA_958405585.1 uncultured Eubacteriales bacterium | reverse complement strand
GACGAGCCTCTCCTCCTCGTCCGCAGTGAGTGCCTGTCCGCGCCGCATCTGATAGCCGGGAAGGACAACCTTTTTCATAGGCGACGGAATGGAAAAATCTTCTGCCGCCATGTCGAAGATACAATTCAACATGAGTGCGAGCTTTTCCGCCTTGCGATGCTTGTTTTCCCCCACAATACCGAAGAGATAATTTTGCAGTTCATTTCGTGTGATGTCAGCAAGCGGTTTATTCCCGAAAACGGGCTCCAAATCCACGCGGAAGGAGCGTTCATACTCCTTAAAGGTGGAGGGCTTTGTCGTCTGTTCTTTGATTTTCAGCCAGTCACGCGCATAATCTCCGAAAAGCGCCGTCTTGGCCGTCATAACGGGTGCAGGTGGCTCCTCGGTCGGTTGAACGGGCGGACGTTCGTAAAAGGCTGTCAGCCTTTGCAGAAAGCGCGAACGCATCGTCTCGAAATCTCGCCCCGATGCCTCAATGTACATTCCCTTGCGGCGCACCCGCGCCTCGAAATAACCGTTGGAAGTGATTCTGTAATTTACGATGTAATTGTTTGCAATAAAAATTTTTCTGATATGTTCAGGCATGGCTTTGATCTCCTGTTTGGTAAATTGAAAGCCGTTTTTGCCTTTTTCAGAAACTTTTTCCCTGGTTCGGGCGATCTCGTCCATCGTCTTCTTGATGGAGGAAAGCTGCCCATAGAGTGCCGTGAATGGATTATCCAAGGCACAGTGTGCTAAGTTACTTGGTGTTTTGCGATAATTCAATTCTCCTTATTTTTTGATTTGTGCAGCTACAATGTTCTCTCACTGAATGGCTACTATGTTCTCTTACCATATAACACAAAAATCCTCCTTGTATTATATTTTCTCGTAAATTTTGTTTTCTGGCGACGAAAACAAAATTCTACGATTTTGAGGGCACCGCCCTCATCGGCGCAAATTTCAGGGCACTCCATATTAAATTGCGCCGATTTCACCCGCTGAGGCGCAGGTGTGCGCAAATTGGGTGCGCCGGCGCAGGGGGACCCTGCTTGCGCCGTAAAAATAGTATTCGGGCAAAAGCGTTGCTGTTCGCTCGGCAGTGCCGCCAATTTGAGATATTCAGTTGTGTTTGCAAACTTTCTTGTTCAGAAAGTTAATACGATTATAACGACCCTGGCAAAAAAGTCAAGGCCCTGACGAATAATTTTGAAATTTGTTCAAGATCAAAACGGTACATCGTCATAGGGCGGCGGTTCGTCGTATAGATCGCCGTCTGTCCGTTCAAAACGCCTTGCCTGTTCGGCATTAGTGTTTTTCAGATATGACTTACTTTCTCCTCGCTCCGCCCCATAGCGGGAAGAGAGCTTCTGAAAGAAATCTTCCTGCAAGTCCGAAAAGGACGTCAGCCCGCCGCGCCGTTTCCAAAACTCCGTGCTCGAAAGCCGCGGGGCGTCGATATCCGTGTGCAAAGTGTAAAGCGGCTCGTCCAGCTCGTCACGCAGTTGCAGTTTATTGCCGCGTGCGCTCTTGTCTTTGCCGATCATTTTGCTTGTCCACGTCTCTGTGATCGGCAGATAATATACAAATAAGTTTCGGCGGTTCGGCTCGGTAACAATAGCCACGCAGATGATGTTCTCATCCGTTTTTAAAAACCCGATCGTCTGCACCGCATAACGGTAACACTCTGCAAAGTAGCGGAAAATGTTCTGTTCGGACACAAAGCCGCCCCAAAACTCGCTGTTGCCGCCAAATTGCAGACATTCCAGCACGGTGTTCTTTCCGCGTGGATAAAATTGCGCGTTGGTACTTTTCATCACGCTTTGCCACGCCTGTTCGGCTGTGGCTTTCATGCGTTTGAGATAAGTTACCTGAAACCGCTGTTCGCAGTCTGAAAGGTATCCATCCACGGTACAAAAATCCTTTTCTCTGTGTTTGATGACCGAAATGGTTGCGTGTTTGTCTCGCGGCTTGTCCTGTTCGTCCTTGTCGAGATAGGCGTACCATGTCGGTTTCTTCGTGTAGGACTTGATCGTTTTTTCCTCCTTATAAGTATTTGGCAAAATGCCGAGGCGCGCGACCTATTCGACCGCGCGCCCCTTCGACTTTTCTCTATTTTAATTCGGGCAGACATGCCCCTGCATATATCAAGCGGATGAAAGGCAAAAAATATTCCATTTTGCCGAAAATTTCACAAAATTTTTTCTTGAGTAAAGCATACAAAGTTTTTGTACGCCCGACTGCGGATGTTTCCGCAGTCGGGCATTTTTCTTATACAACTTCCTGTACGGTCAGTTTGAATGTTTGCCCGTTTGCCAAACGCATCGAAATAGCGTTTTCCGCCTCTGACAGATCGCAAACAAAAAAGTCCGATAAAATCGGTTTCATTTCTTCTAAAAGGTTTTTTGCATCCGTTCTAAAATTATTCTCTGCATTTTTGAATTGTTCTTGCTCCATAGTAGTATATGTACTCCTTTTGTTTTTCCACTTCGCCGCGCGCTTTGCTCTGTGTAACTATATTATACCGTTCCAACTCCCCTAAATCAACAAAATCAGGGGAGTTTGACCGATAATATATTGTAGAAACAACACTTCTTTTGGAGAATTATGTCGAATTTATCTGAGAACCTCAAAGACCTTATGGAAGAGGCAGAAATAAAGGCTCCTGCGCTGGCACAGGCAACCGGAATCGATTCATCAACGATTTTAACGCTTTTGCGCGGTGATGGCCTTCCGTACGTTGATACGCTTGTAAAGCTTGCGGATTATTTCAGATGCTCGACCGATTATTTGCTCGGATTGACAGATCAGCTGTCCGAGGAAGAGTTTAAGCAAAGGCCGCCGTTTCCCGAACAACTGACATTTTTATTGAATCATTTTAAGGTTACAAAATAAAGGTTG
>CATYEP010000212.1 GCA_958405585.1 uncultured Eubacteriales bacterium | reverse complement strand
TCACGCTGACCGCCTTCATAAGAAGATTTCTGCCGAGCGGAATCATTTCGGGCCAATCGGCTATATTCGGGCCATATTTCAACTCTTCATCGCGATGCGCCTTGCCCGCTCCGCAATAAACTCTGTTTTTATAAATCTGTGCATCAAAGAAATATTTTTTGACCTTTTTCGTGTATTGCATTTCCGTCGCGGGCGTAAGTTTTCCGCCGTTGGCCGCCGTGGCTGCAATCGAACGAGCATCCATGAGAGCCACCGAAGCCAACTGTCCCGCCGCAGGTTTACTGCCCTCCCTGCTTTCAAAGTTACGTGTCGTATGACGTATCGATAAGCCGTTGTTGGCAGGAACATCCCCCGCCCCGAAACAAGGCCCGCAAAATGCGGTTTTAATAATGGCACCGGCGTCCATCAATCCGCCTATATAGCCATTTTCCACAAGCGCCTTATACACGGGCTGGCTTGACGGATATACGCTGAGAGAAAATTCATCCGTTCCCGTCGAATGCCCTTTAAGAATTTCATATGCTTCCGCTATATTTTCATACATGCCGCCGGCACAGCCCGCAATGATCCCTTGATTTACATACAAGCCATCATCGCGGATCTTATCCGTAAGAGTAAATTTATCGTCACCGCGAAGTTTCCTGCCAGCCGCTTCCACTTCTTCCAGAATTTCACGGGGATGCTCCAAAAGTTCACGGATCGTAAATGCATTGCTCGGATGGAAAGGCAATGCGATCATAGGTTCTATCGTTGACAGGTTGATCACGATACCGCTGTCATAATACGCAGGTTCTGAAGGCTTCAATTCTTTAAAGTCTCCTTCTCTGCCGTGGATCTTGTAGTATTCACGCGTTTTTTCATCCGTTTCCCAGATAGACGAAAGGCAAGCTGTTTCCGTCGTCATTACATCAATGCCGTTTCTGTAATCCATGGAAAGATTTTTTATTCCGGGCCCAATAAATTCAAGCACTTTGTTCTTGACAAATCCGTTTTTGAATACGGCACCGCACAAAGCGATCGCAACATCCTGCGGCCCCACTCCTTTTTTCAGGTTGCCGCGCAAATATACTGCTACCGTTTCGGGTCTGCGAATGTCATAAGTTTTATTTAAAATCTGCTTTACGAGTTCAGGGCCGCCTTCACCGATCGCCATGGTTCCCAATGCACCGTAGCGAGTATGTGAATCGCTCCCGAGGATCATCCTGCCCACTTTTGCTTCCATTTCACGCATATATTGGTGAATTACAGCAAGATGCGGCGGAACAAAATTCGCCCCATATTTTTTGGCGGCGGACAGCCCGAATACATGATCATCCTCATTGATCGTTCCGCCGACTGCACAGAGCGAATTATGACAGTTCGTCAAAGTGTACGAAAGCGGAAACTCCTGCAGACCGCTGGCCTTCGCCGTTTGTATGATCCCGACATATGTTATATCATGCGAAGCAATTGCATCAAATTTAATCTTCAGATTCTGCTCGTCACCCGTATTGTGCTTTTTCAGAATCCGATATGCCATTGTCCCTTTCTGCGCCATAGCCTTCTGCTCGCCCGTCATGAACGCCTGATTTTCTTTTACAAGCAGCCCGTTCATGTAATAGCAACCGCTTCGAATCAATTTGATCATATTGTCTGAACTCCTTCGGAATTTGTGAAATATTGTATCTATTATAGTACGAAGTACGCTTTTTGTCAAATAATCCGCAAAAAAATAAGCGCTCTGACGCAGATAATCGGATAATCCAGCGACATTCGAACACATTTTCCGAAAATACCTGACTAAAAATCCCCATGTCGAGCAAGCTGTGTCCGTCAACAAAAAATCCGTTAACCCTCCACCATTTCCTTTGTTCTTTTTTGTTTTACTTGTATCAACTTATCGACTGTGCTTTTTGTTTTGGAAAAACTTTCTTATACCCGCGGACCATCCGTGTTTTTTATATAGGACAAAAAGTGTCCGGGCGGGAAATATTTCCTGCCCGGACACTTTTTAATTGTTTCATCCAAAGAAGAAACGTCCGATTCTTTATAAATTTGTGAGATATAATACTTCATCAACCGTTAATTTCCGCACCTTACCTCGTTCCAGAGAGCCGAGCCCCATTTCTCCGATGCGTATTCTTTTCAGAAATTCGATTTCTTTTCCGACCGCCTCAAACATTCTGCGGACCTGACGATTCCTTCCTTCATTGATCGTAACGTGCAGTTTCGTATATTTTTTATCCGTTTCGATGACTTTTACCTTGCATTTGTTAGTAAGTTTCCCATCGAGCTCTATCCCGGAACGAAGCCGATTCAATTCTTTATCGCCGATCGTTCCTTCAATCCGCACAAGATACGTTTTCGGGATCTCATTCTTCGGATGCGTCAGGCGAAACGCCAGATCCCCGTCATCGGTCAACAGAAGCAATCCTTCGGTGTCGTAATCCAACCTGCCGACCGGATAAACGCGTCCCGCCCCTTCCGGAAGAAGGTCCATGACTGTCTTTCGATCCTTGTCGTCTTTCACCGTGCAAACATAACCCTTCGGTTTGTTCATCATATAATAAGAATGAACGGCCTTGCGGATAACAGGTTTGCCTTCCGCTAAAATTTCATCCTTTTCCGAAACATCATCGCCGACCACAGCCTTTCTGCCATTGACCGTTACTTTCCCTTCTTGAATCAGCCTGTCACAGCCTCGTCTGCTTGCAACGCCGCACTCCGCCAAAAATTTGTTGATCCGCATATATCCTGAAACGTTCCTTTTTTTGCAATCTCCTGCAGTATATCCAGAAAATTTTTCTCTACCTTTTCTATACTAACGATTTTTTGCGAAAAAAGCAACTGATTTTTCAAGTAAACCTTTAAATTCCCGACTTCTTCCCCTATCTCAACAGGCAAATCCACTTTTTCAGGCAAACAATATTCTGAAGATATT
>CATYEP010000211.1 GCA_958405585.1 uncultured Eubacteriales bacterium | reverse complement strand
GACATAATACTTTTCGTATCGGAACAACCGGAAAAACCAATCGTCAAAGCCACGACACAGAAAAATACCAGCGCGACTGCCATCAGCTTCGCTAACAAACTCTTCGTCCTTTGATACATTTTTCTTTCTCCTTTCTTATTTTTCTCGTTTTTCGTTTTTTACTGTCCTCAGATGATATTTTCAGCGCCTCTTATCGCCGCACCTCCCTCCAGTTATTCCGCATATCGGCTTTCCGATCCGACCTCTCTGCTCGGTCTGAAACCCCATTTGCAATAATAATTCTAACTCATTTGAGTTTTCTTGTCAACTATTTTGAGTTATGTTTTTAACTCATTTTTATTATAGAATAGCTGAAAAAGGGAATAACTTAAGAATAAGCAGGATCAAAACACCTATTGCGGAAAGAGTTTACAAACAAAGTCGGTTTGAAAAAGACAAAACAAGCCGTTAAAACGGGAGGCGGTTTTCAGTTCAACTGTTTAAAAAAGCAAGGACGTCTAACAATGAAAGATTGTTTATATATTTGTCCGCCGCAAAATCCGACGATGAAAAAAATGCCGCATTCATAAACTCAAACGAGACCGAAAAACACATGCCAACCAGTCAGCAAACAATCGCGGGAAAAAGGTTGAACAAGCAAACGCGGACAGTCGCGGAATGAAGTCGAGCAGACAAGACAACCACGGCAAAAGCTAAACAGGCAAGCGTGGACAGTCGCGGAATGAAGGCGGGCAAACAAGACAACCACGGCAAAAGCTAAACATGCAAGCGCGGACGGTCGGCATTTTGCTACGCATTCATTTAAACTATATAACGCACGGCAGAATATTGATTCGGGCATACCATCGCCCCGAAAATGCCATTGCAATTAAACTGATTGGGTTTGAAATACTCCGAAAGGAATTACTTTTTATAAATTAGGAGAAGCGAAAAACATGGAAGTTTTGGAAAAAATCGATTCCCTGCGCAAAGAGCGCGGATGGTCGATCAACAATCTTGCAATGGAAGCCATGCTCACACAATCTACTCTGAACAACCTTTACGTGCGAAAAGCAGAACCCAAATTATCCACACTGCGGGCGATCTGCAACGCATTCGGCATTACGCTCGCAGAGTTTTTTTCGGACGAGGAAAACCAAAACAAAAAATTTGCAGACGAAGGCGAACTGATTGCGAGAGTTACCGCACTCAACGACAGGCAGAAAAAAGGATTGCTTCAATTTCTGAGAACACTGAAATAATCATTTGGGCAAAAAAATCATACCGTTGACAATCCGTACTCAAATATGGTATGATGAACACAGCTGCCACACGGCAGAAATTGGCTGCAGGCGGAATTTTTGCATACGGTATGCAAGAATCCGAACAAATCTCTGCAGCTTACGGAGAAATATGAATAAAACAGTTTTGCGCATCGAACATCTTACCAAGACTTACGCAAAAACCAAGCGCGCCGTGGACGATCTTTCCCTGGAAGTATGTGCGGGGGATATTTACGGATTTATCGGACAAAACGGCGCGGGAAAAACAACAACCCTGCGCGCGGTGACAGGCATTCTGCCCTTTGATTCGGGCAGGATCGAAATTGACGGAATTTCCATTCAGGACGATCCCGTCGCCTGCAAATCGATGATTGCCTATATTCCCGACAATCCGGATCTGTACGATTACCTTACGGGCATACAATATCTCAATTACATCGGCGATATATTCGGCGTCGAAAAAGAAATCCGACGTGAACGTATCGAAAAATACGCGGAAATGTTCCGCATCAAAGGCGATCTCGGCTCTTTGATCGGCGCTTACTCTCACGGCATGAAACAAAAACTTGCTATCATAAGCGCCCTTCTGCACGCGCCGAAGCTCATGATCCTCGACGAACCGTTTGTCGGGCTGGATCCCGAAGCGGCCTTCAAAATCAAGCAAGTTTTCCGCGAAATGTGCGAAAAAGGAAGCGCCATCTTTTTCTCGACCCACGTTCTGGACGTCGCGGAAAAATTGTGCAATAAAATTGCGATCATCAAAAACGGAAAACTCATCGCCAGCGGCGACATCGAAAGTGTACGCGGCAACGAAAGCTTGGAAGACGTGTTCATGGAGGTACTCGAAAGCCATGAAAAATAAATGGCTGCCGATGACCAAAATCCAGCTCATGGGTTTGTTCGGCATCAACAAGGCAAAAAATTCTGCCGACCCTGCAGTAAAGCGCAAAACCGCCGGCGGGCTTGCGGCTCTCGCGATCGTCGGAGCCGTCATGATTTTTTATATCGTCCTGATCGCCGTTTCTTTCTGCAAACAAGGCATCGGACAGCATCTCCCGGCGTTAACGATCGCGCTGACCTCCCTCATTACTTTGCTCTTTTCTCTGCTGCACGGCTGCTCTTCCCTGTTCGCCATGAAAGATTACGATCTGGTCATGAGCATGCCCGTTACAAAGCGCGATATCCTGATCAGCCGTCTGCTTTGCTCTTACATCGCCAACCTCGCATTCGCGCTGGGCGTTGCCATCCCCTGTCTTATCGTTTTGTTCGTCATGGACGGCTTTTCGATCTCTGTGCTCGCGGTAACGATCGTCGGTGCCGTATTTGCGCCGCTACTTCCTATGGTGGTCGCCATTACGGTCAGCGCACTTCTCACGGCTCTCACCGCAGGTTTCAAATATAAAAATTTATTGCAAAGTCTGCTCGGTATTATCGCATTCGCAGGTATCATGATCGCCAGCTTTTCCGTTTCTTTCAGCGCAAACGCAGAGCAAAATATTGATATGAATGCGATGTTTCGATTGCTCGTCGTCGACATCTATCCGCCCGCCTTACTCATCGAAATGACTTTAGACGGAACGATCTGGGCAATCTTTTTATTTATCGGCGCATCCCTTCTGATCGCCGCTGTCTTTGTTCTGGTTTTGTCTTTGTGCTATCATAAGATCC
>CATYEP010000210.1 GCA_958405585.1 uncultured Eubacteriales bacterium | reverse complement strand
AAATGCACAGTCGGCCATACAGCGTATTCTTATAAAACTTATATGCCGAATTAAATAAGCATATATGACAACTGTTCACTTTCAGCTCTGCGGGCTATCTAAACAAAAAAGGACAGCCGAAGCTGTCCTTCTTTAAATTTACTGTTTTGATCCGTCTCGGCTAAAAGCAAGGTAAAACAATCCACGAAACCGTCCTTTTCCGAGCCTATTTCCGGCAACTGCTGCCACGATCAAATAAATTTCGACTACAATATGTATCACAAACGTTGGCAGAAAACCGACGGGGAATATAGACAAAAACAACCAGATAGAGACCAAGCAGTCCACAGAAAAGAGTACAAGTGCAACAATGCCACAGAAAAACTTTCTCACGGCCAGCACTGAAAACAAAATCATCAAAGCCAAGTATGCATAGGAAACGATTGTACAGATCAGCGCCCGAAAAGACGTGCCTCCGTACCCAAGCATCACACCCATGCGCGGTATCATCATACCGACGGCGTATTCCATGCCGAAAGAAAAATATATCCGCAAAATGTCCGTCAGGGTCAAAACAGCCATCAGATATAACAAAACAAGTCCTGTAGCATACAAAAATGCGTTTCGGCGCAACGGTTCGATCGGCTTAATTTTATTTTCTGTCATAGAAAATTCTTTCTATTTTTGAGATTTGCCTTTGATATATTCATCGATCGCTTCCGCCGCCGTTTTACCTGCACCCATTGCAAGAATGACCGTCGCTGCACCCGTAACCGCATCGCCGCCGGCATATACGCCTTCGCGCGAGGTCAGCCCGTGTTCGTCCGCAATGATGCCGCCCCATTTCTGCGTATCCAGTCCTTTCGTCGTGTTTTTGATGAGTGGATTCGGACTCGTACCGATCGCCATGATCACGCAATCGCAATCGATGGTAAAATCACTGCCCGCCTTTTCCACGGGACGTCTGCGCCCAGACGCATCCGGTTCGCCCAATTCCATCTCTACACAGGAAATCCCGCGCACCATACCGTTTTCTCCTTCCAGGATCGCGGTCGGATTGGTCAGGAATTTGAATACGATGCCTTCTTCCTTTGCGTGCTCGACTTCTTCCGCACGCGCAGGGAGTTCGTTTTCACCGCGGCGATATACGATGTAAACTTCCTCCGCACCAAGACGTTTTGCACAGCGCGCCGCATCCATAGCCACATTGCCGCCGCCTACGACCGCCACCTTTTTTGCATGAAGCACAGGGGTACGTGCGTCGTCTTTGTATGCTTTCATCAAATTCACACGGGTCAGAAACTCGTTGGCAGAATATACGCTTTTCAGGTTCTCACCGGGGATATTCATGAATCTCGGCAACCCAGCGCCGCTTCCGATGAATACCGATTCAAATCCGTACTCATCCATCAGTTCATCGATGGAAAGAACACGGCCGATAACCATGTTTGTTTCGACTTTAACGCCCAAAGCCTTCAGATTGTCGATCTCTTTTTGAACGATCGTCTTCGGCAGACGGAACTCCGGGATACCATACACAAGCACGCCGCCCGCAAGGTGCAGCGCTTCGAATACGGTAACATCATACCCGCGTTTTGCCAAATCGCCCGCACAGGTCAATCCCGCAGGGCCGCTCCCGACCACCGCGACTTTATGTCCGTTCGGCTCCGCTTTCACGGGAAGATCACAGCTATTCGCATTGTGCCAGTCCGCCACAAAACGCTCCAGCCGCCCGATCGCTACCGGTTCACCCTTGATCCCGCGGACACATTTCTGCTCACACTGCGTTTCCTGCGGACATACCCTGCCGCATACCGCCGGCAAAGAACTCGTCTGCTGGATGATCTGATACGCCGCTTCAAATTCGCCCGCCGCCACTTTTGCAATAAAATCAGGAATATGGATCTTGACAGGGCATCCGCCGATACACGGCTTATGTTTGCAATTCAGGCAACGCTGCGCCTCTTCCACTGCCGTTTCCGCTGTATACCCGAGCGCCACTTCCTGAAAATTCTTGTTGCGCACCTGAGGTTGCTGTGAAGGCATCTCATGCTTTTTCAGACTCATGTTCGGCATGTTATTTGACCTCCTTTTTGAAAAGATTGCAGGCCTCTTCCCGCTCCCTCTTCTCAAAGTCCCTATATGTGGACGCGCGCTTCATGATCTCATCGTAATCCACTTCATGCCCGTCAAAATCAGGGCCGTCCACGCACGCAAATTTCGTTTTGCCCGCAACAGTCAAACGGCAGCATCCGCACATTCCCGTTCCGTCGATCATGATCGGGTTCATGCTGACCATCGTCTTGATATTATATTGTTTCGTAAGCAGGGAAACAAACTTCATCATGACGACCGGGCCGATCGCGATCACTTCGTCGTACTGATTTCCAGCTTCGATCAATGCTTTCAGGGCGTCTGTGACCAATCCCTTTTCACCGCAGCTCCCGTCATCCGACATGAGTTTATACAAATCCGAAACGGAACGAAATTCCTGTTCAAGGATGACAAGATCCTTGTTGCGGAAACCGACAACGCTGTGTACACAAGCGCCCAGTGCGTGCAGTTTTTTCGCCACAGGGTATGCGATCGCACAGCCGACTCCGCCGCCTACAACCGCCACTTTTTTCAGTCCTTCCACATGCGAAGGCTCACCCAGCGGCCCTACAAAGTCGTGGATGCAATCCCCTTCCTGCAAATGATTCAGCCGTTCCGTGGTTCCGCCCACGATCTGGAATATGATCGTGACCGTGCCTTTTTCCCTGTCAAAATCTGCTACCGTCAGCGGAATGCGTTCGCCCGCTTCGTCTACGCGCAGGATAATGAACTGCCCCGGTTCCGCCTTTTTGGCTACAAACGGCGCTTCCACTTCCATGAGCGTAACGGTGGGATTCAGCTCTCTCTTTTTAACGATTTTATACATAACCTGACCGTCCTTTCTCTTTATGTCTTAAGAAATTGAATTATATCATCATATAGTATAACCGACCG
>CATYEP010000209.1 GCA_958405585.1 uncultured Eubacteriales bacterium | reverse complement strand
GATTATCGGACCGGTCATAGATGTGGCTTTTGAAGGGCAGATGCCGCCCGTTTATGAAAAGTTAATCGTGCAGGATTCGGATTCGGTACTGGAAGTGCTTTCGCACGTAGAAAAAGGCATCGTACGCTGTATTTCCATGACGGCAACCGACGGGCTGTCGCGCGGGATGACAGTTATTGACACGGGAT
The DNA here is from genome assembly GCA_958405585.1 of uncultured Eubacteriales bacterium. Classification (GTDB taxonomy): domain Bacteria; phylum Bacillota; class Clostridia; order Christensenellales; family Borkfalkiaceae; genus Borkfalkia. The sequence continues at coordinate 2,846 of CATYEP010000209.1, read as the reverse complement.
CGCAGATCTGTGTGCCGGTAGGAGAAAGTGTTCTGGGCAGAGTTATCAATGTTTTGGGTGAACCGATCGACCACAAAGGAAAGATTGAGGCGAAAGAACATTGGAACATTCACAGAAAACCTCCGGCATTTTACGATCAGAGTCCTTCGACGGAAATTTTTGAAACGGGTATCAAAGTAATTGACTTGATCGCGCCGTACAGCAAGGGCGGCAAGATCGGCTTGTTCGGCGGCGCAGGTGTCGGTAAGACAGTCCTGATCATGGAGCTGATGCACAACATTTCCAAAGAACACGGCGGATATTCCATATTTACAGGAGTCGGCGAACGTTCAAGGGAAGGGAACGACATGATTTCGGACATGACGGAATCTGGAGTACTCGGAAACACGGCGCTTGTGTTTGGGCAGATGAACGAACCGCCCGGAAGCCGTATGCGTACGGCCTTCACGGGGTTGACGCTTGCGGAATATTTCCGTGACGTGAACCGTCAGGACGTTTTGTTGTTTATCGATAATATTTACCGTTACATTCAGGCAGGCAGTGAAGTTTCGGCGTTGCTTGGCAGAATGCCGTCCGCCGTCGGATACCAACCGACGCTTTCCCTGGAAATGGGAATGCTGCAGGAACGGATCGCCAGCACACGTCGTGGATCCATCACTTCGATTCAGGCAGTCTATGTGCCTGCGGACGATATCACTGACCCTGCGCCGGCTGCGATCTTTTCGCATCTGGACGCTACGACGGTTCTGTCTCGTAAGGTCGTGGAAATGGGTATTTATCCTGCGGTGGATCCTCTGGAGTCTACATCCCGTATTTTGGATCCGCAGATCGTAGGCAGGGAACATTACGAGGTAGCGAATAAAGTTATTGCGACATTGCAAAGATATAAAGAATTGCAGGATATTATCGCTATTCTCGGTATGGATGAACTGTCGGAAGAAGATAAGAATGCCGTGTTCCGCGCGCGTAAGATTCAGAAGTTTATGTCGCAGCCTTTCTCGGTTTCCAAAGTGTATACCGGATTGGAAGGAAGATATGTGCCGTTGCAGGCGACGATTGAGAGCTTTAAAACCATTCTTTCGGGCGAAGTGGACGATTTGCCGGAAAATGCATTTTTCAATGTCGGCGATATCGACGAAGCGAAGGCAAAAGCGCGGACAATGCGTGCGGATTCGTAAAATCTGTGAGCGGAAAAGGAGGGCATGAAAGAAATGAATACATTTTTCCTGGAAATCATCACGCCCGAGAAGACTTTTTATCGCGGCAGAGTAGAGAGCCTGGATATTCCGGCGATTGGCGGAGCATGTACGGTTTTGGCTGGCCATCAGCCGATGGTTTTTGCGACGGAATCCGGATCGATTTTTATCGTTGAAAACGGGAAAAAACGGGAAGCCTTTATGAGCGAAGGATTTATTGAAGTCAGACCGGATGAAACGATCGTGTTTTCGCAGGCCGTGGAGTGGCCGGAAGAAATCAATGAGCGACGGGCGAAAGAAGCGAAGGAGCGGGCGGAAGAGCAGCTCCGCCGCAATCGCAGTGCGGCGGAGTATCGCTTGAACCGCATGGCTTTGCAGCGTGCGTTTGCAAGGCTCCGTGTAAAACATCACCATAACATGACGGATGAATAATATTCGGAAGGCGCCGCAGAATGGATCCGCGGCGCCTTCTCTGTGTGTTGTTTAAGGCTTTTGCAAAAAGATAAGTTGTATAAATAAATCAGCATGAAAAGATATAGAACCGTTTACGGATGAGCTGATAAAAAATCAAATCAAAAAACCACCCCAAGGTGGCTTTGAAAATGATTTTGTTTTTCACAAATTTAAAGAACGAGCAGAAAAAATGATATTATGTGCTTGAAGTGCCTGATCAGTTTAGCTGCTAAAACAGGGGTGAATCATAATGAATTTAAAACGCTGATATTTTTGATTTGGAAAGTCTGTAGCAGAGCATATGCGGCAGGATTCCAAATACATGAGGAGTCAGAAGCAAGTTTCGTCTGAAAAATCGTAAAGATTTTATATTTTACGGATATTGAACTTAGAATAATCGCCGCAGATACTGAAGACGTAATTATCCATTTCAAACTGAGTGATATGAGCGTCGGTAAGTTCACCCCGCAGGTAAATGTGTCCTCGGTAGAATTCGACTTTTCTCCAGAGATTGGCAAGAGTTTCTCCGAAGAATTTTATATAGCTTTCTTTGGCTGTCCAGTGTGTGTAAAAGTCGCCGACGCTGAGGATCTCGGATTTTTCACGATCGGAGAACTTATTCAGGACGGCCGGCCTGGCTTTACCGGTCAAAGATTCGCAGTCAAAGCCTACGCGCTTTTTTCCGACGGCAAGAGCGGTGATCTGTTTGCTGTGGGTAAGGTTAAAGTGAATTTTTCTTCCGTCGATAAAGGGTTTGCCGTTAAACGATTTACAAATGACCGGATTTGGTATATTATAATATTGCGAAAGGATCATTTTGATAAAATCGTCTGAAGCGATTGAGTTGTATGTATAAAATATATCAATCATAATTTTATTATACCACAGATTTTTGATAAAGCAAGGTTTTTTTGAAAATCAAATTATGGCAGATTCAGGAGAACGGCATGAAAAGAGCGGAGAGAGCGGAGGAAAATTTTAAAAAGGGTTTAAATTGTGCGCAATCGGTAGTTTTGGCATTTTCAGATCTGACGGGGATGAGCAGGGAAGATTTGCTGCGGATAAGCGCTCCGTTCGGAGGCGGAATTGGAAGGATGAGGGAAGTTTGCGGGACGGTATCCGGGATGATGATGATTGTAGGGCTTGTTTTTTATAACGCAAAGGCTCCGACGATAAAAGAAAAATCAGAGCTGTATG
>CATYEP010000208.1 GCA_958405585.1 uncultured Eubacteriales bacterium | reverse complement strand
CATAAAACGCCGGCGTCTCCGCGTAAAAATGATTTAAAGCGGCATTCATATCCGACAATTTCTGATGCAGGGGATATTCCTTCAAAAAGAACTCCTGTCCCGCTTTATAGTTCCATTCATTGAACTGACCGAATTCACAGCCCATAAATAGCAGTTTTTTGCCCGGATGCGACATCATATATCCCATAAATGCCCGCAAATTTGCAAACTTCTCTTCATATGTCCCCGGCATTTTATTGATCAGCGAACGTTTTCCGTATACAACTTCATCGTGTGATATGGGCAATACATAATTTTCTGTGAATGCGTACATCATCGCAAAAGTCAATTTGTTATGATTACCCTTCCTGAAATACGGATCCGTCTGCATATAGTCCAGAACATCATTCATCCAACCCATATTCCATTTGAAATTGAATCCCAGCCCTCCGATATCTACGGGTTTAGTCACCAAAGGCCATGCTGTGGATTCTTCCGCAATCATAAGCGCATCCGGAAATTCTGAAAAGACAGTCGTATTCAGCCGCTGTAAAAATTCAATCGCTTCCAGATTCTTGTTTTCACCGTATTTATTCGGGATCCATTCTCCCGGTCGCTTGTCGTAATCCAGATACAGCATCGAAGCAACCGCATCTACCCGCAAACCGTCGATATGAAATTTTTCAAAAAAGAAAACCGCATTGGATATCAGAAACGACAGCACTTCGTTTCTTCCGTAATCAAAGCGGCGCGTCCCCCAGCTTTTATGCTCCTGCCTGTCCCATAAAGGGCTTTCATACAAAGGCTCACCGTCAAATTCATACAACCCATGCGCATCCTTCGGGAAATGAGCAGGTACCCAGTCCATGATCACCCCGATATCATTCTTATGACATTCGTCCACCAAATGCATAAAATCGTGCGGCGTTCCCAGTCGTGAGGTGATTGCATAATATCCGGTCACCTGATACCCCCACGAACCATCGTACGGATATTCGCAAAGCGGCATAAACTCCACATGCGTATACCCCATTTCTTTCAGATACGGGATAAGTTCTTCCGTCAGCTTGTTGAAATCAAAATAATTTCCGTCCGAATACTGCCGCCAGGACAAAACATTCATCTCATATATATTCATCGGAGAAGCATATATATTCCGCGCTTTGCGCTTTGCCATATATTCTTTATCCGACCACTTGTACCCTTCCAAATCATACGTCTTGGACGCCGTCCTGGAAGGCGTTTCCGCATGAAACGCATACGGATCCGCCTTATAAAGAAATCTGCCGTCTTTCGTCCTGATGCAATATTTATAAACCGAATACGCCTTTAATCCGTCAATTTTTACTTCAAACGTCTCACCGTCCAGTAAACGCACCATTTTGTTTGCTTCAGGATCCCAGTCATTAAAATCTCCGACTACGGATACTTCCTCTGCATGCGGCGCCCAGACACGAAACAAAAATCCGCGGCGCCCCCCTTCCTTGAATGGATGCGCCCCGAAAAATTCGTACGCTTTGTAATTCTTTCCATGATGAAACACATATAAGGGAAAATCCACAGTCTGCATTCTATCTCCTCCGCTTCCAGAACTTTTCCGTTTCCTATAATATTATACTATATCTTTTGTATGTTTTCAATAGTTCATCAAAAATAATTCCGTTTTTTTCGTCGTTTTGTGAGTTTTATACATGTTTATATGTTAACGTTATCATATTTTATATGATTTATGCAAATCATTAACAAAAACAACAATAATACAAAAAACGTCGAATAAATTCATGTAGCCACAAAAATTAATTTAAAAATCATGAAACAAAGGAAAGATAATCCGTCGTTGAAAATTTTTGTCATTCGATTCGCAATCTGGAAAAAACGCCGATTTGTGACATAAAAACCAAAAAGTCAGACGAAATTTATCAGCAAGGCAACATGCAAACTTACATCTTTAAATTTTAAACATTTTTTAAAGTATAACATCTTCAAAAGCAAACAAAAGAAATTCTAAGTAAAAGCCACTGGATAAAGCAACGGTTTGTACATAATCTAAAAAAATAAACAACCCGCCTGTTAACGAATTACTCTCTTCAGCTATAGCAATACACTATATAGACATAAAACAGATATCCTATGAAATGAAAGAGCTGACCGTTATTAAAGATAAAGACACTTTTTGCGAAAGCGATTTTTCCCGCAGGATCTGGAGGTTTTTAAAGTTTAAACGTTGTAGAGTAAAAGGGTATAGAATCGCTTATGCGTTTCTATGCCCTTTTGAATGCTTTTACGGAACCGGCTCGCTGGGTTTTCGCAATATTAAAATTTATAAAAATTATACATAAGCAGAAAACAGTATATATAAAATCATGAAAAGTTTTACAGAGACAATAAACCTGTTTGATCAACACACAGTAAAATCAGTATTCTATAGTTGAAAAAATATACACCATCGTATTTTGAGCTATCAAGTTTTTTTAGGAATAAATCAAAACCTTAGGGTGAACCAGCAGTTTTCTTTTGTCTGAATATATCCAAATATATTCGATAAAATGATTCCCGATTATATGTCGGAAATCATTTTATCATATTTACTGCTGTTCGGAAGATTTGCAAAGCCCAAGATAACTTTTGCAGAAATCAACGATCCTATTCATCACCGCAGGATCCTCCTGCGTAATTTTATCATAATCGATCTGTGAATACATGCGGATTGCGCGTTCCTTATCTTTGACAAAAGTCTTTGCAATCGCTCCGAATATTTCATACATAGCTTCCTCTGCCTGTTCCGTCAAATAGACATTGTGACCTTTCTTATTATATGAAAGAAAGGTAATATTATTTTTATGTATGACAGCGCGCTTGATACGTTCACCGTTATTTGGGTAAAACACAGTCTTATCTTTCTCTCCATATAAAAGAAGCACAGGCTTGTTCGTATTCAGCAAAGATTTTATGCTGTTTTTGTTGCTATCTTTTCCATATTTTATCCGATTCAGCAAAACAAGTCCCGGAACAAACAATCTCCACCAGCGGCGTGCGGATCCCTTCTTCGTCTGTCCGACAGCCG
>CATYEP010000207.1 GCA_958405585.1 uncultured Eubacteriales bacterium | reverse complement strand
AACAATACCGCGCGAAATTTGGCGCATTTCCTTCTTCAATCCAAGCAATCCTGAAAATTTGAGCCAAAAACAGCACCGCTCAAGCCGCTATAAAAAACTTCGGATAAAACAGCATAAGATCGAAGCCGATAAACATCTATGAGGCGGCGGATTAAAAATCAATACCGAGCGTCTCGGTGCTGATCGCATGCGCTTATCCAAAAAGCATCAGACCGCGCAAAAAATTGCGCGGTCTGACATTCCGTCTTGCCTTAAAATGAAAAAACGGCGGATAAAAATCCGCCGTTCTGAACGCGAAAATATTACTTCTTCTCTTCGGTATTGACGACTTCTCTGCCATCGTAATAGCCGCATTTCTTGCAAACCGAATGGGGCTGTTTTAACTCATGGCAATGAGGGCACTCGACAAGCGTCGGCGCCGCAGCCTTGAAGTTTGCATATCTCGTATTCGTTCTCTGCTTCGATTGTTTAGACTTGGGTACCGCCATCTCTTTACACCTCTTTTCTATATTTTACGTTCAAATTTCCGCTTTGTCTGTAAAATTATACCCTATTTCCTTTTCTTTGTCAACTCATTTTCCATTCCTTTTATAAGGAAAGGAAAATATACTCAGCCTTCTAATAATTCTTTGGTCTCTCTGGCTATGACAAGTTCTTCGTTCGTAGGGATAACCAGTACTTTAACTTTCGAATCCGAAGCAGAAATATCGTGCAATTTGCCGTCGTTTTTCTGCAGATTCTTTTCTTTATCGATCTTAATGCCGAAATAATCCATTTTCTCGCAGATCGCTTCCCTGACCACTGAAGTATTCTCTCCGATCCCCGCCGTAAACACGAGACAATCCAAGCCATCCAGCGCTGCAACATATGAGCCGATATATTTCTTTACATCATACACAAAAACATCCAGCGCCAGTTTTGCACGTTCATTTCCTTCATCCGCCGCTTTTGTCAGATCACGGAAATCGCTTGAAACGCCGCTGATCCCTGCAACGCCGCACTGTTTATTCAGATAGTTGATGCAATCGAGTATGGAATAATTTTTCTTCGCGGCAAGGTATTCCAACACAGCGGGATCGATATCCCCCGACCGCGTTCCCATCGGCACACCGGCGAGCGGTGTAAAGCCCATACTGGTATCTATACATTTGCCGCCTTTAACTGCACTGATCGAAGATCCTCCGCCAAGATGACAGGTAATGATCTTCGTATCTTCCGCTTTTTTTCCGAGATATTTGATCGCTTCCTGCGATACGTATTTATGGCTCGTTCCATGGAAGCCGTATTTACGAATCTTGTAATCCTTATAATCATTATAATCGATGGCATACATATAAGCATACGGCGGCATTGTTGAATGGAAAGCTGTGTCAAATACCAACCCCATCGGTTTGCCGGGCATTGCTTCCATGCAGGCTTCGATTCCGAGAATGTTTGCGGGCATATGCAAAGGCGCAAGCTCTGCATTTCTGCGGCAGATCTCCATGATCTCATCCGTAAGAAGAACGGATTTATTAAAATCTTCCGCACTATGGACAACGCGGTGTCCGACAGCGTCGATCTCATCCATCGATCGGATCGCACCGTATTCGGAATTGACCAGCGCTTCCAATACCAACTGAATGGCAACTTTATGATTGGGCATATCTTTTTCAATGACGGTCTCTCCCTTAGACGTCTTATGCTTCAGGTTTGAACCGCGGATACCGATTCTTTCACAGCCGCCTTTTGCGATGACTGTTTCCGTATCCATATCGATCAGCTGATATTTAAGAGAGGAACTTCCTGCATTGACAACCAAAATCTTCATATTGTTTTTACCCCCCCTTTACTGTAATTGTGTCTGCAAAGCGGTAATTGCAACAGCGGCAACGATATCTTCTGCCTTACATCCCCTGGACAAGTCATTGATCGGTTTTGCAAATCCCTGGCAGAGCGGCCCGACCGCCATAAACCCGCCGAGTCTTTCCGTCAGCTTATAACCGATATTACCTGCATCCAGGTCGGGGAAAATGAGAACATTCGCATGGCCAGCCACTTTGGATCCGGGAGCTTTGGATTTTGCCACGGCAGGTACGATCGCCGCATCCAGCTGCAATTCCCCGTCGATCGCCAAATCCGGCGCCTTTTCTTTCGCAATGGCAAGCGCAGCCGTCACTTTATCGATATCCGCATGTTTCGCACTGCCTTTCGTCGAAAACGAAAGCATCGCCACTCGGGGATCCAGTCCTGCGATCTGTTTTGCCGTCTTTGCCGAAATCAACGCAATCTCCGCCAGTTGCTCGCTCGTGGGATTCTCATTCAGCCCGCAATCCGAATAAATATATGCGCCGTCTTCGCAATAAGGATTTCCGCATTCAGGTGCGATCATCAGAAAATAGCTGGATACCAAAGGAACACCGGGCGCGGCTTTGACGATCTGCAGACCCGGACGCAGCGTATTCGCCGTAGAATGGCATGCCCCCGAAACCAGGCCGTCCACATCCCCGGCTTTCAGCATCAATACGCCGAAATATGTATTGTCATAAGAAAGTTTTTCAGCTTCTTCTTCCGTCATCCCCTTTGCTTTGCGCAAAGAATATAAAAGCGACGCATATCCGGCACGCTTGTCACTCGTTGCGGGATCAACGATCTCCACGCCGCTCAGATCAACCTCCGGATTTGCTTTTTTGATCTCTTCCGCATTTCCCAGCAACGTAATTTTTGCCACGCCTTCCTTCACAGCCATCGCCGCCGCTTTGACGACACGACTGTCTTCACCTTCGCAAAGTACAATGTGCTTCTTCAAAGCCGACGCTTTTGCCTTGATTTTCGCAAGGAAAGCGTTTTCCTTAGCTTCCTCTGCACAGACACAACCTGCCATAAAATCTTAACCTCTATCGCTTTATTTTTTGCCGCGTTTGGTGTATAATGAAAAGGCGGCACCTTTCTGTTCGTTCAGAACGACCGCCTGTCCACGCCGCACGGTTATTTCCGTATTATTATATAATATTTATTTAAAAAAGTAAAGGTTTTAAGAAATAAAATGAAAATTTGCGGCATCATTTGCGAATACAATCCCTTCCACAACGGACACGCCTAC
>CATYEP010000206.1 GCA_958405585.1 uncultured Eubacteriales bacterium | reverse complement strand
CGGGAGTTTTTCCTACACAAAATAAACCTTCTACCGAAAGTTTGATCTTTTTTCGACGAACAGAAACGCGCTCCTCCAAACGTGCATCGGAAGTCAGACAAACCCAATCCCCCTCTCGGAATGCAGTGTTTTTGATAAGGCAGAATCCATCCCTTACCTGCGGATAAAAACTTCTCCACACACCTCCGCCTATCTCTTCCTTACCGCGGCGGATCACCTTAAATCCGTCCCCGTCCTCAGGCTTATAATCAGACTGAACATATGTGAATTTTGCATTATTTTGAATTGCCGAAATTTCCCCTATCTTCTCACCCGCATGCCCTTGTATATCGGATGAAATCAAGTTCGGATCTTGACCAAACACATATCCGCGCGTAAATCCGCCGCGGTTAAAAGATCTCATAAGATCAGAATAATCCTCTTTTACCTCACCCGTCTTTTGATCAAGAATATCCCTGTAATATTTTACAGAACTGCCAACATAAGCGGCCGAACGCATCCTGCCTTCAATTTTAAACGAACATACCCCTGCCTGTATCAGTTTGAAAACGTCTTTCCCCATGCACAAATCGGAAAGAGAAAGCCGATAAGAAAACTTTTCAAACCCGATGCGGTTTATTTTATACTTTTTTCGGCAAGGTTGTTTACAAAATCCGCGATTACCCGAATTTCCTCCAGCAAAAGATGACATGTAACATTGACCGGAAAAGCAAGTACACAGCGCACCTTGCACAAATACTTCCGTTTCCAGTATTTTCGCGATTTCCTGAATATCAGACAAAGGAGTTTCTCTTGCCAATATGACCCGTGAAAAGCCATAGCGTTTTGCCAGCTTTGCCCCATATACATTGCAAACCCCTGCTTGCGTTGACAGATGCAAAACAATTTCGGGATAGACTTCGTGCAACAGTTTTCCTAAAAAGATATCCTGGATGATCAGCGCATCCGCCCCGCTGTTCCATGCCTGCAATGCACAGCGAAAAAAGTCTGCTAATTCTGCATCCTTGACCAACGTATTCAGCGCCACATACACTTTACAACCCAATACATGGGCGCGAGCAGCATATTCTTTCAGGTTATCCAGAGTAAAATTCGCCGCCGATTTGCGCGCAGAAAAATCTGTAAGTCCTAAATAAATCGCATCCGCTCCCGAATTCAACGCGGCGTCAAAAGATACACCATCACCCGCCGGAGCCAATATTTCCGCCATACAATTCTTTTTCCTTTCTTTCTTCCTTTTATTGTATCATGTTTTGCTTTTTTTGAAAAGAAAATTGAACCATTCTCTTTAATTTTCTGTTTGTTAGCCTCTTTTAACCCCATACACCTTTGTATCGATGCCCGTGTTACAAACAGATTTCCTTGACATAATGCATTAATTCAACTTGCCCAGTCATGCGGCGGCAATACGTATTTATTGCCTGTTCCGTAAATATTTTTTAAATGAAAGCTCCGAAAGCCGCAGCTTTCGGAGCTTTCCTGCTATCAACGAAGCTCAATATTTAATTTTTCATGAAGAGTTTTCAAAATACGCTTCACATATCCGTCCGCATCTTCCGGCGTAATCGCTTTATCGCGCGGCGTAAACGTAACGGAGAACGCCATACTCTTTTTGCCTTCGCCGATCTGCGCACCGCGGTACACATCGAACAAATGCACATCCGACAAGTATTTACAACTTTCTGAAATCACGTTTTCGATCTCTGCACAAGTCAATGACTCGTCAGCAACCAAAGCCAGATCCCTCTTTACTTCTGCAAATTTCGGCAAAGGAACATATTTCTTGCGAGCACTGAGAACGCTTTCTAATTTTTCATAATTAAGCTCTCCCAAATACATCGACACCTCTACCGACATAGAAGCCGCAATATCCGGCGCAAGTTCTCCTATATATCCGACTTCCTCTCCTTCAAATACGATATCCGCACATTTTCCCGGATGCAGAAACGGCTTTTCGGAAGCGGTGTACGCAAAACGGATCCCGGCTTGCGCAGCCAACGACTCAAAAACTCCTTTTGCCGTAAAGAAATCCTCGTCCTGACCGTATACGCCGATACAGAGCGTTTTACGCTCCTGCGGCATATCTTTTAACGGCAGCTCATGCGCGAGATAAACGCTCGCCAACTCATAAAGCCTTGCACTTTCGTTACCGTGCCGTATATTCCTGACCAGCGTATTCAGCATGGACGGGATCAACGTTGTACGCATCAGACTCATATCCTCTCCGATCGGGTTTTTGATACGGATCGTTTTCGGAATTTCATCCCCCATGCGAATCAACTCATAATCCTTGGGTGATATGAACGAATACGTTATAATCTCACTGCACCCTTGCGCCGTGAGCAATTTTTTCATTTCTTCTTCCGCCCTCTGCGACGCATTTAAGCCCCCGTTTGTTACGGTTGCTTTATCAAGGAACGTTCCTTCGATGTGATCGTATCCATACATACGAATAACTTCTTCCGCAAGATCCGGATACCCGTCCACATCTTCACGATATGCAGGTACCGTAACAATCAAAGTGTCCTTTTTGGATTCGACATTGAAATTCAACCGATTGAGTATCGAACAAATCTCATTTTTCGCAACTTCGATTCCCAGAAGTCCGTTAATCTGCGCTACGGTCGTTTTGATGACCTTCGGCTCAGTCTTATTCATCCCGATATCAAACCGATCTTTTGCAATGACGCCGCAACCCAGCGTTTCAATCAGATTCAACGCTCTGTTCATCGCGACACCGGTCGTATAAGCATCCACCCCCTTCTCAAACCGAGCAGATGAATCGCTCTTTTGCCCCAGTTTCCTGGATGTACGGCGTATGTTGGCGCGCTCAAATTTTGCACTTTCAAACAAAACTTCACTCGTCTCTTCCGTAATACCGCTGTTCAATCCTCCCATAACGCCCGCTAACGCTACGGGTTTTGATCCGTCCGCGATCACAAGGTTTTCATTCGAAAGTTTAAACTCTTTTTCGTCCAGAGTCGTAATTTTTTCTCCATCCTGCGCACGACGAACACAAATCTTGTTTTGGGAAACCTTTGCAAGATCAAAATCGTGCAACGGCTGACCAAGTTACAGCAATATAAAATTCGTTATTTCAAC
>CATYEP010000205.1 GCA_958405585.1 uncultured Eubacteriales bacterium | reverse complement strand
ATCATTTCTTTATTACGACACCTTGCTTTGAATTTTGGCTTTTATTGCATTTAGTGGATGTGAAAAAACAGTATAAGGGTGATATGCAGAAATTTAGGGACAATGAGAAAAAAACAAACAAGCATACATTTACCAGTTTTCAAGTTTCTGAACATGCGGGACATTCAAAGAAAATCAGTGAAAAAATTTTTAGGCAATATTATCTTAATCATATTGATTATGCAATTTCACAGACTAAAAAATCTTTCTCTACAGATGTAGAAGAGTTGATAGGTACGGATGAAACCGAGGATTCTAAAAAGGGAAAATTGGGGTCAAATCTTCCGGAATTGTTTAAATTATTGCGGGAAGTGTAGTTTCTGATTATGGAAGATCCATTATTCCAATATTCCATTGCAGGCAAGTACATCTTCTATCCCCAGACGCATGAAGTCTGCTATGGAATGTTCCCGATATAATTCTCTGAAATATTCCATCAGATTCTGACCTTTGTAAGATTCCTCATAAAAATGATTGTGCGCCGGATGCTGGCTTACGCAATATTTTTTCAGGGGCGTTTCAAAAAACAAGGCATCAATGGCTATTTCAGAAAAAATCCAGACAAGGGAAGATGGGTATTGGTCGTTAAACAGCGCATTCCATTTATGAAACCAGTAATAATGGATCAGTTCATGAACACAAGTCTCCAGTATTTCTTCCGATGATTTCCTGTAATTTATATAAATTCGTTTATTCTCAAAATCATAAGGGCAGACACAATTCACGCTCATAAAGGCGCGCAACTGCTGCGATTTCAAGGTGCATTCAAATATACTGCGTAATGTATGGTTAATTTCGTTGAGATTTTCCTGCCACAGGTAATTCATTTTTTCGACTTTGCCGGCGATTGCTGCGGCATTATTATTTTGCTCGTTTTGAACGATGGTTCGGACGGTGGTTTCTAATACCGCATTGTTTTGAAGCGCAGGTTCTGTTGGAATATGAAAATATTCGCAGATGTATTTTTTTACACGCATATGTTCTTCATTTAAGGTTAGCAGACTTAATATGCTGTTTATATCCTCCTCGATCGGAGCTTTGCAAAAAAGAATATCCATGATTCACCTATTCCTTATTTTTGTAAATACAAAAACAGGATTCCATATCACTCTGTCTGTGGAATCCTGCCTAAGTAACAGGGGCACTAGGAATCGAACCCAGCTCTGGAGTTTTGGAGACTCTTATTCTACCGATGAACTATGCCCCTATATGAAATTGTTTCGGTAATCGCACCGACTTGTTTATCATACCGTTTTTTTGTCGATTTGTCAAGTATAAAATGAAAAAAAGCGGAGCTGATTTTTCAGCCCCGCTTTGTTTTACGTGCAAGCACGAAAATACATTGCTTTTGCACATCGGACCTGAATAGTTACTTATATATTCAGCAATTCACTATAAACTTTCAAAGCACCGTCGGTCTCATGAGCAAGTACTTTCTTCGCAAGCACTTTACCGAGCTGTACACCTTCCTGGTCAAAACTGTTGACATTCCATAAAAATCCCTGGAACATTACTTTGTTTTCAAAATGAGCCAAAAGGGCACCGAGTGTCTCCGGTGTCAGCTGGTCGCCGATGATAATGCTGGATGGGCGGCCGCCTTCAAAGTTTTTGTTGTTATTTTCGTCCTTTTTACCGCAGGCAAACGCAACGATCTGAGCTGCGACGTTGGCACAGAGTTTCTGCTGGCTTGTGCTGCCCTGGATATCTACGTCGGTTTCTAACTGATTGTTTTTAAAACCGATGAACTGGAGAGGAACAATGTCCGTTCCCTGATGCAACAGCTGGTAGAAGGAATGCTGTCCGTTCGTTCCCGGTTCACCGAAAATGACAGGACCGGTTGGATAGGAAATAGGCTCGCCAAAGCGGTTTACGGATTTTCCGTTGGATTCCATATCCAATTGCTGCAAATGAGCTGGAAAACGGCTGAGAGCCTGTGAATATGGAAGGACAGCGGTTGCCGGATAGCCAAGAACATTTCGCTCATAAACGCCGATCAAAGCATCGAGCATTGCCGGGTTTTTCAGAAGGTCTTCGTTTTTTGCAAGCGCATCTTCCTCAGCAGCACCATTTAAGAAACGTGCAAACACGTCCGGGCCGAAGGCAAGAGAAAGAACGGCTCCTCCGACTGCGGAAGTCGAAGAAAAACGTCCGCCGATATAGTCATCCATAAAGAATGCAGCCAGATAATCGTCGCTCTTTGCAAGCGGAGAAGTTTCGCTGGTAACGGCGATCATATGTTTTGCCGGATCCAGACCGGCTTTTTTCAAAGCATCTTTTACAAAAGATTCATTGGTCAAGGTTTCCAATGTCGTACCGGATTTGGAAACGAGAACGAAAATCGCATGAGCAACATCGGTTGCATTTAATACCGCAGCGGCATCATCCGGATCTACGTTGCTGATAAATTTTGCATCCATTTTAAAGGTGTTATTCTTTTTTGCCCAGTTTTCAAGAGCGATGTACATTGCGCGGGGACCGAGGTCACTTCCGCCGATTCCGATCTGGACTACGGTTGTAAATTTTTCGCCGGCAGCATTGGTGATTTCGCCATTGTGAACTTTATTTGCAAAATCAGCGATTCGTTTTTGCTGGCTGACATAAAAATCACGTTTGTCAACGCCGTCAGCAGTAACGGTTTCGCCAAGCTGTCCGCGTGTCAGCTGGTGAAGAACGAGACGTTTTTCGCCGGTATTGATCACGGCACCGTTGTATAATTCTTTATATTTTTCTGCTAATTCAGCTTCTTCCGCCAAAGAAGAAAGAGCCGTTAAGATGTCATCATTTACCTGCTTGGAAGCATAGTTGTAAGAAAGACCGGCAGCCATCGGTACCTGATAAGTTTGTACACGTTTTGCACTGTTTTCTCCTGACATAACATCAGTAAGATTTACCTGTTCTTTTTGTGACAATGCTTTGTAAGAATCCAAAGTGTCTAAGTTATTCCAATTACTCATACAATCCTCCTGTCCGGAGCCTAGGGTGCTCCGATATACTTTACCTGCGTTCCGATACAGGTCTTTTTAATAGTAACGATCCGGTATCGTAAACCGCAATCGTTCCCTTATATTATATAATATAAT
>CATYEP010000204.1 GCA_958405585.1 uncultured Eubacteriales bacterium | reverse complement strand
GGCGGTCGTAAATATGAGCATCTGCCACAACATGAACCAACTCCCCCGCCTCTAATCCACAAGCACGCGCAAACATCATTAAAAGTACACTGTATTGCACCACGTTCCAGTTGCTTGCCGCAAGCATATCCTGACTCCTCTGATTTAAAATACCGTTTAAAGTATTCCCGCTCACATTGAAAGTCATGGAATACGCACAAGGATACAAATGCATATCTTTCAGATCTGCCACATTGTACATATGCGCAATAATGCGTCGGCTTGCCGGGTTGTTGCGTAAATCATACAGTACTTTATCTACTTGGTCAAATTCCCCCTCCGGGAAAACATACTTCTTTCCTAATTGGTAACCATATGCCTTGCCGATCGACCCAGTCTCATCCGCCCAACTATCCCATATATGCGAGGAAAGATCATGAATGTTATTACTTTTTTTCTGCCAGATCCATAAAATCTCATCAATCGCAGATTTCAAATAGGTGCGGCGTATCGTCAGAATCGGAAATTCTTCCCGAAGATCGTAACGGGAAACCTGACAAAATTTCTTGATCGTATGCGCAGGAGTCCCATCCTCCCAGCGAGGTCGCACCTCACAATCCGTATCCCAAACTCCGTTTTCCAGTATGTCTTTACAATTTTTTATAAAAATCTCGTCAGCCTTACTCATAACCGCTCTCCTTTTTATATTTCGGGGTCATTGCCCGCTGATAGCATTTTCCGTATATTTTTGTCTGAAATAATACTCTGCAAACTAACGAACCTTATACATTGTTCGCCGCAAAGCCTCTTCCCACGCCTGCAGCTTTTCCGCCCGTTCCGCATCCGTCATCTGCGGGCTGAAAACTTTCACACCAGCCGTCTCTTTCCTTTTGCTTTCCAATTCGCCATAAAATCCACAAAACTGTCCTGCCAGATACGCCGCGCCCAAAGCCGTCGTTTCCGAAACAGCAGGACGAACAACTTCCGCCCCAAGCACATCCGCCTGAAACTGCATCAGGAAATTATTCGCACTTGCACCGCCGTCCACACACAAACGGTCAATCGTAATACGCAAATCCTGCTCCATCGCATTGACAACGTCAAATGTCTGAAATGCAATCGACTCCAACGCCGCCCGTACAATGTGTGCGCGCTGAGCACCCCGCGTAATTCCGCTCAACATCCCCCGACACTCCGAATCCCAATGCGGCGCCCCCAATCCGACAAACGCCGGAACAAACATTACCCCGCACGTATCCGGCACCGATTTTGCAAGTTCCTCTGTCTCCGAAGCCGTTGACACCAATCCGAGCCCGTCCCGCAGCCACTGCACAACAGCGCCGCCCACAAACACACTTCCTTCCAAAGCATAATCCGGCGTACCTAAGGTTGCCGCAAGCGTCGTTACCAACCCGTTTTGCGAAACAACAGCCTTTCGGCCCGTGTTCATCAAAAGAAAACAGCCTGTCCCGTATGTGTTTTTTACATCACCCGGACGAAAACAAAGCTGACCATACAGCGCCCCTTGCTGATCGCCTACCGCCGCACAAATCCGAACAGATTCCCCCAAAATCTCCCTTCTGGTTTTTCCGTAATCCGCCCCGGAAGGCTTCACCTCCGGAAGCATCGACATCGGTATATCAAACAATCGGCAAAGTTCTTCATCCCATTTGAGCGTATGAATATTAAACAACATCGTGCGCGATGCATTGGTATAATCCGTCGCATGCACCATTCCGCCCGTCAAATGCCAGATCAAATAACTGTCAACCGTCCCGAACAGCAATTCCCCCTTTTCGGCACGTTCACGAGCAAATGGAACATTATCCAATATCCACTTCAATTTTGAAGCTGAAAAATAAGCGTCAATGTTCAGCCCCGTCCGTTCATAAACAAATTTTTCATGGCTCTGTTTGATTTTTTCACAATAGGCTGCCGTTCTCCTGCATTGCCACACAATTGCATTGTATACCGGTCTGCCCGTATAGCGATCCCAGACTAAAACCGTTTCTCTCTGATTCGCCACACCGATCGCTGCAACGGAAGAAATGCTTACCCCGCTTTCTTCCAATACCCCGCGCAGCGCTTGCATCTGCGACGAAAGAATTTGCCTCGGATCATGCTCCACCCAGCCGGGCTTCGGATAGATCTGCGGAAATTCCCTTTGGCATTTTGCCAACAAATTTCCTTTCTTGTCAAACAGTACCGCTCTTGAACTGGTCGTCCCTTGATCCAGCGCAACGATATACTCTTCCATACCCCCTCCGAACAATCAAAAAGCATCCTTCTCGATTTTAGACCATCGACCGGCAATAAATCGCATTCGTATACTCAAAGGCAATATCCGCGGCACTACCGCAATAAATTTATTCCAAAACCCAGGACGAATCAATCTCTTGTTTCGTTTCACCGCAACAAGACTTTTTTTTGCTACATACCCAGGCTTTTTGGCGGAAAGCCGGCCCCACAGGCCTTGTCCTTTTATATTCTCACAAATATCTGGCCTCGTATAAATTCCGCCCGGCTCCACTACCGTGATACGGACATTTTTCCCTTTCCATTCCAATCGCAAGGACGAAAAAAAAGAAGTCAAAGCACATTTTGTCGCACTGTACTCCGCAAAATACGGCATCGGATACACACCGCTGATGCTGGAGATGGTTACGATCTCCAGTTCGTCCGCTCGGTTTTGCAATACAAAATGCGTAAGTGACAGCGCGCTTTCAAAATTAACCCTGCATTGCTGTACGATTTTATGCTGTGTATACTTTTCAAAAGCTTTTTGCGTATCGATTCCCGCCACATTCATCAAGCCACTGAAACGATACCCTTTCCTTTGAATATATCTGAACATCGATTCCCTTGACGCTTCATCCGACAAATCACAAGCATAACAGTCCACTTTCAGATCATGATATTTTACAGTCAACTCCTGTTTTAACTGCAAAAGTTTTTCTTCGCTCCGACCCGTCAAAAATAAGGCACCACGCTCGGCACAAGCATCCGCAAATGCCCTGCCTAACCCACCGGTCGCCCCGCTGATCATTGTATAATGTTCCGATATATAATTCATAATGATTTTATTGTACCATATTTTCCTCGCCTTGTAAACCACCAAAATAAAAAACATAAAATTTCTTTATTCCTGACACCGCAAGGCTTCCGAAAATTATT
>CATYEP010000203.1 GCA_958405585.1 uncultured Eubacteriales bacterium | reverse complement strand
ATTTGTATTGACATATGCTTTTAACTTTACACAAATGTTTTCATCCTTCTTTTCAAGGACAGCATAAACGCCGCAACGGGTAAGACAGGGACCGATTTTTACTTTTTTCCAATCTGGCGGCAAAGCCGGGAATATTTCCAGCCAATCTTCGCCGGAATCGATCAGCATCTGTTGTACAGCCGCCGTAAAACCTAAATTAGCATCGATCTGAAAAGGTGCATGTTTTGCCCACAAATATTTCAACGTAACTCCCTGGTTATGCCAATCATTGTGATAGGTGAGCATATTTTTCCCGGTACAAAAACGCAACAAAAGTTTCAGGCATTCCTCCGCGCGTTCACCATCCCCCACTTTTGCCCAAACATTTGCCATATGCGCAAAACTCCAGCCCGTCTGTTCTTTCATTCCGATACGATAACGCAGTTCCACAGCCCTTGTGCATGCTTTAAATAGTCCAACATCTTCTTTCGTTATCTCTCTGCCCGGAAAAAGCGGATACAAATGTGTCATATGGCGGTGTGCATAATTATCGCGAAAATCATCATGCATCCATTCACACAGCGCTCCGTCTGCATTGATACGATACGGCGGAATCGCAGACAGCATTTTCATCCAAATGTCGTGTTTTTCATCTGAAATATCCAGCAGATTTTCCGCCTCTAAAAGATCACGCAACAATTGTTTGAGCGCCGCAAAGTCCATTGTGGCATTGATGCAAACCCGTACATTTTCCGAGCCTTCAAAATCGCCGATGGCACAATTTTCCGGTGAATTGGAAGGATAACTTTTCAAATACCCTTGTTCATCATACTGCATAAAGTCTTCGTAAAAGAGAGCCGCTTCTTTCATAAAAGGAAACGCCTTTTTTCTCAGAAAATCGATATCCCGTGTAAACAGATAGTAATCATAAAATATATTGGCGATCCATGAAGAACTTGCCGTCCAATAGATAACATGCGGCTGCAAATTTTTCTTTTTCCCGCTGTGATTATCAAGGAACATCGGCAGAAGAATTCCTCTGCAGCCGAATAACTTTCGAGCATTTTCCCGATAATCGTCCATAAGAGTCAGGTAAAAATCAAAAAGAGGCATTTGGACTTGCGGCAGGTTTCCGCAAAGAGCCTGCCAATAATTCATCTCAATATTTTCGTTATTGAAAAAAGTACAAGACCACGCAGGCCGATAAGACCCGTTCCAAATACCTTGCAAATTTGCCGGATAGCGACACCGCGCTGACGAAGAAATCAACAGATACCTGCCAAACAAAGCCATTTTTTCAATTTGCGCCGCACTTATCTTACCGTTATAACTTGCAAGACGTTCTTCTTCCACCGTTTTTCCGTCGCCGTCACCGCCGAGATCCAATTTCATTGCGTTGAAATCTGAAGAAAAAATGCGTACATGATCCGAACGCCAACGTTCGTATTCCTCTTTTACAGGCAATGCGGAAACATTTTCATTCTCACTGCACAAACGGCATATGATCGTCGCCGTTTTAGCATTTCTGACAGAATAATAATTGCTGTCAAACGTTAAAGTTCCCTGCATATCATTGAGTTTCTTTACGTTTTTACAGTTATAAAGCTTTACATCCCCGTCGGAAAACAAACATAATACTGCCTTGATCTTCCTGCCCGAAGCAGTCTGCAACCAGCCTTCCAAAGTATTGTTGTTTACCGTAAAATTATACTGTGGAATATCCTCTATTTTATTACCTAAATAGTCCACAGCATCCGAAAGGTCATGTTTTTCCAAACGCACATCAAATGCAAGATCCGCTTTTGACGCGGAGAGCCGCAACACGACAAACCCGTTTGCCGCACTGACAAAAACTTCACGTCCGTATTGCACCTCTCCGTCTTTCCATTGCAGCGATGCTATGCCTTTTTCCATGTCCAGCTGCCTTTTATAGTCGGTAAAAGCTCCCTGAACATGTGTAATCATATGGATATCAAACGCAGGCAGAAAATTCCCGGTCTGTACAAAATATTTATTTTCTTCTAATTTTTCTGTATAAAACGTATCCGCTTTTTTATATTCCCTGTTATCGAGCAATGTTCGTACTTCTTGCAAATAGCGGGAACAATCGGGCAAAGGAAGATCTGTTTCCCCGTCATACAGGCTTTCATGATTGAGTAAGATGCGTTCGTCATAAATACTCCCATACATCATTGCGCCTACCTGCCCGTTTCCGAGCGGCGTGGCATCCTGCCAGATTGCCGCAGGCATCCTATTTTCAATCAGATATTTTTTCATAAACAACTCAGCCAAACCTTTTAAAGTTATCTTTTCTTTTTAGCAATAGCCGCGCAGCTTCCTGCCAGCACAACTGCCGCAGCCAAGAAGGCACCTCCAAAAATTATGGAACTGCAACCCGTTTTTTCAGGAGTTTCTTCGCCTCCCTGATTATTTCCATCCGTAGGAGCAGACGTTGCAACGATCGTAATCTGCGCATTTTCAGAACTGACGTTTCTTTCCACGGGGAATACATACCCTTCCAGGGTAATATACAGGCTAAAAGTACCGGAAGCATTTTCATAGCTGTAGGTGCCGTCCCCGTTATCGGTCATCGTAAACAACTCGGTCGCACCTTTTTTTGCCACGATCTGCGCTCCCGTGACAACATTCCCCTGCGCATCTTTAAGGGTTACAGTCAAAGCAAATCCTGTTTCGATTATAGCCGATGTATTCCTGGAATCGAACACATAGACCGGGAAAGTTTTACTGTCTGTCGAAACCGTGACCTGCACTACCCCGCAAGCATCTTCGATAACCCACTTTCCGTCAGAATAAACGGGCTGAATATCCCACTTCTTTCCGTCATAACCGACGATGTCGAAAATCAATCCGTCGGAAAGTTCTTCCCCGCCGTCTCGGACAACAAATTCAATATCATACGCATTCAGACATGCAACATTATCGAGATAAACCCCTGCACCGCACTGGAATACAAAATCGATTGCAGCGAAAGATGCTACATTTTCCACTACTGTTTCTTCACCGTTAACGGTAAATACAACTACTTTTTCAAGCTCATCATAGCTGATCGAAAAAGTCGCCTCAACCATTTCAAATTCACCCGAAAGCGCCTTCGATTCGACGAGAACGATATCGGGATAAGCATACGCAGAATTTATACTGACCGTAGAACGC
>CATYEP010000202.1 GCA_958405585.1 uncultured Eubacteriales bacterium | reverse complement strand
GTTGGATTTCAATGACTCCGCCATGTTGATCTTGTTCAGCTTTATCAGCATGAATGCGTACACCAGCACCGCAAATGCCAGCGTAAGCAAAAACGCCCACAAGTAGCTCCATCCGCTGATTACTCTGCCAAACATCATCGTAACACTGTTGACCCTGTCAATGATAAACAAATGCAACAACATTCCCAAAAGCAGCCCCAGCAACGTCCCGGCTATCGTCAAAATCGCACTTTCGCGGTAAATATACCCCGCAATTTCACGCCTGCGCTCTTCTATATTGATGTTCGTAAG
Organism: uncultured Eubacteriales bacterium; assembly: GCA_958405585.1. Classification (GTDB taxonomy): domain Bacteria; phylum Bacillota; class Clostridia; order Christensenellales; family Borkfalkiaceae; genus Borkfalkia. The sequence continues at coordinate 2,883 of CATYEP010000202.1, read as the reverse complement.
ATTGTACAGTACGATCGCGGCAAGCGCCCCTGCACTGATCACCAGGATCGCTATGACAAGCCCCATCGTCGAACTTAAACCTTCCATCGTTTCCTGTGAAGAGTACGTAAATTCTACACTCTGCACTTCCACACCCGATGTACCGTTTTCCGACAAAATATTCTTCGTCAGTTCTTCCGTATCGCTCTCCGCTATGCCCGATTTAACCAAAACCGTGTTGTGCGCCGGCATCGTTCCGAACAGCGATTCGTAAGCCGCTTTGCCAATATATACATAGCTCCCCGTATAATTTTCACAGACCGCGCTGACTTTCACTTCCACCGTATTTGTCCCGGAATGGCTGTAATACAAAGTATCTCCCGCTTTGATCCCGTATACGATCGCTATGTTCTCCGGCAATACGATCGAATTGCCCGCTTCCTGTACTGTTTCTATTATAGCAGAATTTTCACGTTCATGCAAGCTGACAAACGAATTAAATTGCGCATTGTTTTCTACGACATACAAGTCTACCGTTTCACTGGATGCCCCGCTGCCTTCCCCGAAGATGAGTCTGCCGCTTTCCATATAAACAGGTAAATATCTCTCGCCTTCCTGCGAAGCATCGCCGATAAATTCACGAAGCGCTCCGTCTGCTTCCGACAAATCCCCCGTGTACTCGATCACTGTATCGTACAACAACACTTTCCCGTATTGCAGTTCCGTAACCGCATTCACCGAATCGTTTAACCCGAATCCGGTCAGAATCAGTGCCGTACACCCCATGACCGATACGATCGTAAGGATCATGTTCTTTTTATATCGGAAAATATTGCGCAATGTCGCTTTCCACTTGAACTTCAACGGCTTCCAGATAAATCCGATCCTTTCCAGCAAAATGCGCTTGCCCGGTTTCGGAGCTTTCGGCTGCATCAGGTTGGAAGGCTTTTCTTTCAAAGATGTGCGGCATGCTCCCCATGTCACAAGAATCGTCCCCAACAATGCAACGCCAAATACGACCACCGCAAATACCCAACTGAATCCCAGCGCCAGCGCAGGAAGCTGATACATCGTCTGATAAGCCTGCCAGAATACCGACGGCAAAAGCGCAAACCCGCACAAAATACCGCCTACACATCCGATTATACTTGCCAGACAACAATAGATCAGATATTTGCTCATGATCCTGCCGCGGCTGTAGCCCAATGCTTTGAAAGTTCCGATCTGCATTCTGTCTTCTTCAACCATGCGCGTCATAGACGTCAGCGCAACCAGAGCCGCTACCAAAATAAAGAACACAGGGAATATCCCCGCTATGTTTTCCACTTTCTCCGCATTCAGGTCAAAACTGACATAGCTGACATTCGTACTCGCCCGATCCAGAACATACCACTGCGCATCCGGCAGACTTTCCAACATTTTCTTCTGATCTTCCGTCAGCAGTCCGCCAAATTTTTCCGCCAATTCACGCAGCTTCTCTACCGCCTTGTTCAGTTTGCCGCTCTGCGTTTCACCTATTGCTTCAAGCTCATCTGTCTTTTCCAGTACGTAGCTTTTGTAATCATCATGAAAACGTTTGTACTCGTCTGCTCCCGCTATCTTTACCCAGCAATCCGTACATACGACCTCGGCTTGATTTTCTTCCCCGATCAGCGGATTTTGAAGATAAGAAAATATACTTCCTTCTTTTTGCAGATCATACACATCCTCCGAATACCCGTACACAACGGTGCCGATCGCCCCCGTACCGAGCGAAGTCGTTTCGCGTCCGTCCAGGTAATAAAAATCGGGCGATGACACAATACCCACCACTTCAAATGTCGTTTGTTTATAGACATCACCGTACGTCGCTTCGTCTGTATTCAAAGTAAATTCAGTACCGATCCGTACATTCTCAAATTTATTCGTCGAACGGATCACCACAACCTCATTCGTGCCTTTTTCCGGAAGTCTTCCCTCAACCAATGTCAATGTATTCAGATATCCGCTGTCCAGATCCAGCCCGATAAACCTTCCGACTAAGTCTTTCCCGTTCACCGCGATCTCCGCATCCGTGGAAATAACCGCGGTCACATCCTCGACCGCATCCGAATTTCTGAGCGCTTCCACGTCATCCTGCGTCAAACCCAGCGTTCCCTTGACCGTCACGTCCGACGCATTCATTTCCGTATAATAGTCGTCCATCGTGTTCTTCATGTCCGGCGTCGCCTGCATGACCCCGATCAGAAACCCCACACCCAACGCTATGATCGCCATGATCGCAATAAATCTGCCAAATCCCGTCGTGAACTCTTTCGCTATGTTTTTATTGAATTTTCTCATGACTGCATTTCCTCCCGGCTGTACGTTTGCACCTTACCACTCGATCACCGACACATCCGCAGGATTTTCATTCACTTCTTCCGCCGATACTTTCCCGTTCTTTATATGGATCACCCTGTCCGCCATCTGCGTGATCGCCTGGTTGTGCGTAATAACAATGACCGTCTTCTTGTTGTTGCGGCATACATCATGCAAAAGTTTTAAAATACTTTTCCCCGTTTCATAGTCCAGCGCTCCCGTCGGTTCATCACACAGCAACAACTTCGGATTTTTTGCGATCGCCCGCGCGATCGATACCCTCTGCTGCTCCCCGCCCGACAACTGCGCGGGAAAATTGTTCATCCTGTCCCCAAGCCCTACATTCCTGAGCGTCTCTTCCGCATCCAACGGATTTTTACAGATCTCCGACGCGATCTCCACATTCTCTTTTGCCGTCAAGTTCTGGATCAGATTGTAAAACTGAAACACAAACCCGACATCATACCTCCTGTAATCCGTCAGCTTCTTTTCGTTGAATGCACTCACTTCCACTCCGTCCACATATATCTTGCCGCCGCTCACTTCATCCATTCCGCCCAACAT
>CATYEP010000201.1 GCA_958405585.1 uncultured Eubacteriales bacterium | reverse complement strand
TCATTGCCGCGGGGCGCCTTAAAATTTTACGATTAATGTAAAAGTCAAGCGAAGGTTTAATAATAGTTTTTCAGAACAAAAAGTTCTTTATAATAAAACGGATGCGCACGTTGTGCGCATCCGTGAAAAATTATTTTTGATCGGGAGTATGCCAAACCCAATCTTTGACTTCGGGAATATCTTCTCCGACTTCAGCAATATAATTTTTATGTTTGACAAGCAGGTCGTTCATCTTCTGGAAGAGAGAAGCGCCGGTGTTGCCGAGCTGAGGAAGGATGGTGATCGCTGTTTTGACGAGGTCGAAACGGTCGATTTTGTTCTGAACGCGCATATCGAACGGGGTGGTGATGGTACCTTCTTCCGTGTAGCCGAAAACGTGCAGATTTTTATTGTGCCGCGTGTAAGTCAACTCGTGGATCAGCGTAGGATAGCCGTGGAAATTGAAGATAATGGGCTTATCTTTTGTGAAGATCGCGTCATAATCCGCGTCGGTCAGGCCGTGCGGGTGAACGCCGTGCGGTTGTAATTTCATCAGGTCGACCACATTGACAAAGCGGATCTTCAAGGAGGGCAGGTTGTCGCGGAGAATGGTCGTAGCTGCCAACGCTTCCAAGGTAGGGGTATCGCCGCAGCAGGCAATTACGATATCCGGTTCTGCGCCTGCATCGTTGGAGGCCCAATCCCAGATGCTGATGCCCTGCGTGCAATGCTTGACTGCTTGTTCCATGGTGAGCCACTGGAAGCTGGGATGTTTGGATGCGACGATGACGTTCACATAATTTTTGCTCTTTACGCAATGATCAAAGCAAGAGAGCAGGCAGTTTGCATCCGGCGGCAGATACATGCGCACAACGTCTGCTTTTTTGTTGGCGATGTGATCCAGGAATCCGGGATCCTGGTGCGTATAACCGTTGTGATCCTGCTGCCATACGTTGGAAGTAAGGATCAGGTTCAAGGAAGCAATGTCCTGTCTCCAAGGAAGCTGGTTGCATACTTTCAGCCATTTTGCATGCTGCGCGGCCATGGAGTCAACAACACGGATAAAAGCTTAGTAGGAACCGAAGAACCCGTGACGGCCTTCGCACATGTGTTCGGACAAGTAGGAGTCCATAATGCGTCCGTCTTTGGCGAGTTTGTCGTCATTCGGCCATATGTCGGCATTAAAGTCGCGGTTTGTGGCTTCAAAGGCACGGTAGAGACGGTTAGACATGCATTCGTCGGGCCCGAAAGCGCGGAAATTTTTGCTTTCCTCGTTGAGCTTGAATACGTCGCGGACATAGCCGCCGAGCTCAAGCATATCCTGCGTTTTTACAGAGCCGGGGGCAGGAACATCCACGGCATAGCTTTTGAAATCGGGCAGGCGCAGATCGCGGAGCAGTTTTCCGCCGTTTGCGTGCGGATTCGCGCTGATGCGGCGGTCTCCTTCGGGAGCCAATGCGCGCAGTTCGGGCTTCAGACGATAACTTTCGTCAAAAAGTTCATCGGGTTTATAGCTGAGAAGCCAGTCTTTGAGAAGCTGCATATGCTCAGGTTTTTCCATGGTAATGGGAACCTGGTGTGCGCGGAAAGAGTTTTCGATCTGCAAGCCGTCCACAACTTTCGGGCCTGTCCAGCCTTTCGGAGTCCTGAGCACGATCATCGGCCAGAAAGGACGTTTTGTATTTTTGCCTTCGCGGGCATCTTTTTGGATTTTTTTGATTTCTTCGATGCATTTATCCAGTGTTTTTGCCATTTTTCTGTGCATTTCCATGGGGTCGTCGCCTTCCACGAAATAAGGTTTCCAGCCGCAGCCATGGAAAAAGCTTTCTACTTCATCGTGAGAAATACGAGCAAAAACGGTGGGGTTATTGATTTTGTAACCGTTCAGGTGAAGGATGGGCAGAACAGCTCCGTCGCTTGCCGGGTTCAGGAATTTATTGGAGTGCCATGCGGTGGCGAGAGGGCCTGTTTCCGCTTCGCCGTCGCCGACCGTTACGGCTGCGATGAGGTCGGGGTTATCGAAAACTGCGCCGAAAGCATGGGCGATGGAATAACCGAGCTCGCCTCCCTCGTTGATGGAACCGGGTGTTTCCGGAGCAACGTGGCTGGAAATGCCTCCCGGAAAAGAAAATTGTTTGCACAATTTTTTCATGCCTTCATAGTCTTGGCCGACATTCGGATAGACTTCGCTGTAAGTTCCTTCGAGGTACGAGTTTGCAACAAAGAAGTTTCCGCCATGTCCGGGGCCTGATAAAAGGATCATGTCCAGGTCGTACTTCTTGATGACTCTGTTCAGGTGTACGTAAACAAAGTTCTGTCCGGGAACAGTTCCCCAGTGTCCCACAATTTTCTTTTTGACCTGATCGCGGGTCAAAGGCTTTCTGAGCAGAGGGTTGTCCAGCAAATAGAGCTGCGCGGCGGCAAGATAGTTGGCTGCGCGCCAATATGCATCCATTTTTACGAGATACTCTTCCGTCAAAGGTTGTTTTTCAGGGCAAGTCAGCGTTTTGCTCATATAAAACTTCTCCTTAAATTTACTTTTCAAGCTATATTATAAACATATTTCAGAAAATTTCAACACTGAAACTAAAAAAAGATTGAAAAGCGAAAATTTGTAATTTAATTTCATTTTTATCAATGTGCGAATCGTTAACTTAAAAAAATCATTCAAAAATGGCAATAAAACCACATAATCTCACATTTAAATTAATTAAATGTCAGAATAATTATAAAAATCAGGCTTTTTATTTAAAAAAGTTCTATAAATGCAAAAATATTTGCTAAAATTTAGCCAAAAAAACAGCGAAACGTTAACAGAATATTTTTAATAAGAATTTGGCAAAACAGCGCGAAAACACTTTACTAATTTAGCGCAATAAAGTATAATAATAAAGATTAACAAAAAAGGAGAATATTAATGAAAAGATTTTTAGCCGTTTTATGTATGGTAGCGTTGCTTATCAGCGGTACAGCAGTGTTTGCGTCCTGCTCCGGAGGAGGCGAGACGATTAAAGTTGGGGTTACCTTATATGAACCGTTGGATTATAAAGATAAAGATGGAAATTGGATCGGGTTTGATGCTGAACTGGCACAAAAGGCATTTAATGAATTGGGATATAAGGTTTCGTTTGAGGAAATTGACTGGGATTTGAAAGTAGTATACTTAGATTCAGGTGTGATCGATTGTGTTTGGAATGGCATGACCATCAAGGATGAATTAAAAGAAAATATTCTGAT
>CATYEP010000200.1 GCA_958405585.1 uncultured Eubacteriales bacterium | reverse complement strand
AGAGATGCAAATGAAAACAGTATTGCATGCAAGCGGAAAAGCGATCGGTACGATGCTGAAGATTGCGCTGATAGGGGTGTTGCTCGTGGGGCATCTGGCGGCAAATTTTATCGGTTTGATTGTTTGCGCGGTTACGGAGGGATAAAGATGGAGAGAAAAGAAAACACACCTATGCGCGAAACTCGCAGACGGTACGAGGAGAGGAACAAAGAGCAAAGGAAGCAAAAGAGCGGGAACTTCGGGACGATGATCCCGCGGGAGCTTTTCGAGGAGATCAATTCGTTCTTAAAACGGTATGGTTATACGAAAGTACAGTTGATCGAGGCGGGGTATAAAGCCTTGCAGGACGATGCCGCCGAACACAATCTTGCGCTCGGCAAACTTGTGGACGGCTATGACGATTTCTTTTCGAGCGAGTTGGAAGCCTTTGAAAAGCAGAAGAAAGACAACTAAATCGCAAAAACTTAGGGAACGTGGAAAGTCTCTCGTTCAGGAGACGGACGACTATAAGAAATGCGGAAATCACAACTGAATGAATTCGCAGTCATGCGGCGAGAAGCGATCACAGCGTGAACGAGCCGTCGCCAGAATCGCCGCGTGCGCGAAAATATGGACAGGAGCAATTTGTGAGCGGCATTGCCGCGATCCGCACAAATAAATCATAAGGAGAAGTGACACAGAAAGAATTATTAAACATTGTACATGAACTCAGAAACAATAAAGACTGTTCCGATGAACAGCTATGCGAAGTGATCAAGGCTGCAAACCAGACCATAAATTTTGAAAACATCGCTAAGCTCATCGGGGAAAGACCTGCAACAGAGGAAAACGAAGGCAAAAAAGCGGCAGTCAAATTTACTCAACAGGAGATAAACAGAATGCCGCAGAAATTCAAAAAAATATTCAAATTTAACAATGTAGTCGCGCATATCATTATGCGCAAAGGGAACGTTTACGAGGTGCGCTGCATGATCGACGGCGTGCGCTATTCGGGCTCGTCTAAAAATCTCGCAACAGCCAAGGCAAAATTTATTGACAGTCTCATTCACGGAGGCAAGAGGAGACGCAAGCCTGCAAAGCCGAAAGTGATGTTCAACGACTATTTTCTGCGTTGGCTGGAAACGGTAAAGAAGCCGTACATAAAGGAAAGTACTTACGCCGAATATACGTATTATTATCGCGCAAATATTACTCCTACGTTCGAAGGCAAGGAGATCGAAGAAATAGACAGCTTTTTCTTGCAGCAATACATCAACGGTTTTACATCGCAAGGGCATTTCCGAACGGCGGAAAAAATCTATAACCTGTTGATGCCTTGCTTTAAGTATGCGGTGGCGGACGGAGTGATTCCGCGCAATCCAATGGACAAGATTGTTTTGCCCAAGTATGATAAGAGGGTAGGAATGCCGCTCACGCGCGTGGAAGAAAGGCACTTGCTTGACGAACTGCAACGGACGGGCAGCATTTACGCGCAGGCGCTCGTATTCCTTCTGTATACGGGTTTACGCGTCGGAGAACTGGCGTCTGTGACAATGCAAGGGGACTGGGTGCGTGCTGTATCGTTAAAGGGTAGAAAGGGCTTAAAAGACAAAATACGGCGTATTCCCGTATCGCCCAATTTGAAGCGATTTTTGCCGCTTATTCAAACGGATAAAATCGTCAAGCTAAGCTCGGATGCTATTGCTCGTCACGTGAAAGATTATTTTGAAGGGCATCGCACGCACGATCTGCGTCATACTTTCATAACGCGCGCGCAGGAAGTTGCTATCCGAAGAGAAATCGTTTCTTTGTGGGTGGGGCACGCTCCCGATTCGAGCGTCACGAGCTTGATTTATACCCACTTGGAGTTCAATGAGCAGCTGCAGCTGGATGAGATTGCAAAGTTCGATTATGTCCCGTAAACGGTCTGAAAAAATGTAAAAAACATACAATTTATTCCCCACAACTTTCCCCAAAAGCGGTGTTTCACGGATTTTAGCCCGATTTTTTGTAAATTTGGCGTGTTAAAATCAAACATTTAACATTCCGTTTTTTGGGGAAAGCGGAGGAGAGGAAAGACGCAAAAAAGACAAAAAGAAAAAACCACGATATACAGCAAATTTGGTTAAAATCTACCATATATAGTGGTTTTTCCGTGGTGCCCGCGATCGGACTTGAACCGATACGGATGTTACTCCTCAGGATTTTAAGTCCTGTGCGTCTGCCGATTCCGCCACGCGGGCATATGAAAATTTTATTCAATTATAGTTAATTTCGATCAAAAACAGAGGATGCCGTCTGATTTTAAGTCCCTTGCGTCTGCCGGTTTCGCCATACTCGCATACATTCAGTTGTTGTTCGCCGCATGAGCAGCCGTTGTATCTGCGCTGTCGGCTCGTTGTTTCCGCTTGCAGCTCCTGCGCCTGTCTGTTATAAACGTTACGGCCGTGCGCTTGCTCGTTGTCTCCGCTGCGTCTGCGCCGCTTTACTTCTTTCGGCGATCCTGCCCGGTCGCTTGCCCGTGCTGTACCCTTGCCGAGCCGTGCGGGTTTTCCGCGCGGTAGATCAGGTGCGGCATCTCCATGCCGTAGTAATGCTTCACGAGCCTGCCGCAGACGTGCATGCCGTTCCGCTCCGCTACGCGGCGGGAGGGGAGGTTGTTTTCACGGATGATCGAATACACCGTATCGGCGTGCAGGGTGCAAAAGGCGTATTCCTTGCAGGCGATCGCCGCCTCCGTCGCGTACCCGTTATGCCAATACGTCCGCTCGAAAAGGTACCCGACTTCGATTCCGCGCGTGCCGTCGCCGAGCGGTTGCAGGGTCAGCCCGCACTGCCCGAGGAACTGCCCGTCCGCTTTGCGCAGCACGCCCCAAAGCCCGAAACCCTCTTCGCGGTAGCGCCGCTGTTGGTTTGCAAGCCATGCCTCTACCTCCTCGTCCGAAAAGGCGTGTTCATAGGCGTACATCGCCCGCTCGTCCTGCAAAGTACGGCACAGGGCGGCAAAGTCGGCTTGTTCCAGTTCGCGCAAAAAAAGGCGCTCGGTCTCAAAAAGGATCTTCATACACGGAAGGGGCATACCCGCCATAAAAACCGCAGCGGTCCGCCCGAAAGGCACCCGAACCGGGCCGCCCGAAAGGGGAACCGCCTCCGCTTCACAGAAGCGGAGGCGGCAGCGTGGAGGTGCTACCCGGATTTGAACCGGGGAATCAGGGTTTTGCAGACCCTTGCCTTACCACTTGG
>CATYEP010000199.1 GCA_958405585.1 uncultured Eubacteriales bacterium | reverse complement strand
AAAACCGTTCCCGCAATCCCCGCCAACTCCGACGGAAACTGCTGATACAAAACATTTACACCGATCCCCACAATGGCATACGAAATACCGCCGCTCTCCACGTCGTAAGACGCTTCCGTCAATATTCCGCAAACCTTTTTTCCGTTTAAAAGCACATCGTTTACCCACTTGATCCCAACAGATTTACCGGAAATTTTCTCAATCGCTTCACATACCGCAACCGCCGCACACGTCGTAATAAACAATGTCTCCGCAGCCGAAAATTTCGGACGTAAAAGAATACTGATATATACCCCAGCTCCCTCCGTTGAAACAAATTTTCTGTTGTATCTCCCTCTCCCTTTCGTCTGCTCTTCCGCAATCACGCAGTCCCACTCCGCCGCACCAGATTCAGCAAGCTTCTTAACCTCATCATTCGTCGACCCAACACTCTTTTCCACTCGCAATCTGCACGGAAATGAAATATTTTGTACGATACCCGCTTCCGTCAATCGATCATTTGCCGCTAAAAAGGTATATCCGCGGTTTGTTGTCGCCTGAATGGCAAACCCCTCTTTCTGCAAGGACTTTACCGCCTTCCATACAGCAGCTCGACTGACTCCGTATCTTTTGGCAAGGTCAGCCCCCGAATAACTTCTCCCTCGCGAACTTTCAAATTGTTTTAAAATCTCTTCTTTTAATCCCATAGCTCAAGTTTACCATATACCTATTCATATTGTCAACCATTTTTTATAATCAGGTTTACATTCTTGACTAAACCAAGTTTTTTCTCCTTATTTTCTTTAACCCAAACTCCGCAATATCTACGCCGAAAAACACGGAAGCATCTTTAAACTAAAGCAAGGAGCCGCGGGTAAACCCGACGGCTCCTTGCTTTTATGATTTTACAGAAAAAATATTTATGGAGTTACTCGATTGATATCGCGCGGGAACATAGACGCATAGCGGACATTTTTAAATCCAAGCAAATGCATCGTAATGCGCTCTAACCCAAGCCCTAAACCGCCGTGCGGGGGCATACCGTATTTATGCGCCATCAGATAACTTTCGAAATCATCCGGATTCATGCCGCGCGCCTTCATTTTAGCAATCTGCTGATGATAGTCATGAATTCTCTGACCGCCGGTCGTAATTTCTATTCCGCGGAACAGCAAATCGAAACTCAAGGTATAAGCGGGATCCTCAGGATCATCCATCGCGTAGAACGGACGCTTTTCGGAAGGATAATGTGTCACAAACAAAAAGTCAGAATCAAATTCCTGTTTTGCCCATTTGCCGAGGATCTGTTCTTCTTCCGGTTCAAAATCGCGATAATCGGTGATCTTCTTTTTGTACTTTTTTGTTATGATCTCCTTTGCATCCATGAATTTAACCATCGGAATATCCTTGATCTCAGGCAAATTCACATTCAAAAGAGCCAATTCCTCTGCATAATCTTTTTTCAGCAATTCCATGATGTACTTCAACACACCTGTTTCCATGTTCATAATATCATAGAAACTGTCGATGAACCCCATCTCCAAATCCATGCTGATGTATTCATTCAAATGGCGGGATGTATCATGATGCTCCGCACGAAATACAGGGCCTACTTCAAACACTCGTTCATAAACAGGGACGAGCATCTGTTTATAAAACTGCGGGCTCTGCGCAAGAAAAACCTGTTTTCCGAAGTAATCAATCTTGAAAATGTTTGCTCCGCCTTCCGCTCCCTGCGCATTGATCTTCGGAGTACGAATTTCCGTAAAATTCTGGGAAAATAAAAACTCACGAAAACCCCGTGCAATTCCTTCCTGAATTTTGAACACGGCACGTTCTTTCGGGTTGCGAAGGGTAACAGGACGCATATTCAGATTCAGATCCAGCGGAATATTATCCAACTGTTTCTTATTGATCACGATAGGCATTTGCTCCGCAGGCGTAGAAAGAACTTCAATGTTATGGATCTGCATTTCATACCGACCCTCGCGCGTTTCGTCCTTGACGATCTTTCCCGTCAGTTTCACCGCACAGCCTTCCACCACCTTTTCATCCATCCGATAATCCGAAAAATCAGGTGAATACACACACTGCACGACATCCCTGGCTGTACGAATGATAACAAACGCAAAACCCGTCATTTCACGAATACGATGAATCATCCCTTTCATCACAACTTCTTCATTCACATGCTGCGGAAAATCTTTATAATCGACGCGAGTTTTTGCAATGACGCCATCCATTTTTTCCATACATTTACCTCTTGCTGTATTTATCCCTTCTATTTTATACATTTATATCTGAAATTGCAAGCAAATAAAACACTTCCGCCCGAAAATGCAATCACAATCATTAAATTTTATTTCTTGAGATGAATTGCAGTAAAACCTTTCTATAAAGTGCTTTTTCGTACCAAGCGTAGACAAGAAACTAAACATTAAAAAACGTTTGCTTCAGCAGCCACATTGACCCATTTCCTTGAAACATTTCTCTCGTTTTTATTCTTTACTTTTCAGCAAATACTCCCGGTCGGACGAAAACAAAAATCTGTCAATACGGCAAAACCTGTGAATTCCTGTATACAGTGAATCGGATCACATATCCGTTTGTTTCGATTGCATCCCCGACACTGATACAACTCCAGTTTTTCAATGTATCCAGATTTTCAAAGTATACTTCAGCGCCGCCATCCGCATCCACCTTTGTAACAATAACTTCGTCACAATACGGTAAAAGCGTCTTATAAAGCATTGCACCGCCGACCACAAATACATCTTCAGCAGGATACTTTTTAACCTCTGAAAATAATTCCTGCAAACTATGCACAACCGTACAATCATCACGATCTTCACCGTCCGGCCACAACACTATATTCTCTCTGTTTTTCAACGGCTTGCCTCCGGGGAAAGATTTCAAAGTATTGCTGCCCATTACAACTGTTTTCCCTTGCGTCGTTTCTCTGAAATGCTTCATATCCGCAGGCAAAGAAAACAAAAGATCATTCTTTTTTCCGATTCCCCAATTCCGGTCAACCACAACAATCGCTCGCATAAAAAACCGCTCCTTTTTTAAATTATATCAAACATAGTACTATGCAAATCTTTAATTAATAAGAAATATAAACTAAATTGCAACCGGTATCTTATCTTTAAACTCATTGTACTTATAATCCACCAATGTAAAACTATCTTTGGTAAATTTGTAAAAATCCGTAACGGTTTCATCCAAAATAAGCTTCGGCGCCTTATATTGAGTATT
>CATYEP010000198.1 GCA_958405585.1 uncultured Eubacteriales bacterium | reverse complement strand
GGCGGTATTTTGCTCTGCTGTGTGCAGAAATCCAGCAGTATTTTTCTGCAGTCGGTCGGGAAACCCGTCAAAGCGACGCTTCTTTCCGTTTCGAGAGACGTCGTGTTTCTGGTTCCGCTGGTCGTTGTTTTTGCCCTTCGCTTCGGCGTGGAAGGAATGCTTTGGGCGGCGCCCTGTGCGGACGTTCTGGCGTTTTTGCTGACGGTCGTGCTTGTCGTGCTGGAATTTCGGGATATGAACAGGCAGACAGCAAAAATGCAGGTTTTGCAGGATTTGTCCGCCGACGCAGGAACGAATGCCGCTTGTTGAAAAACCAAAAGCTATTGAATTTATTGCCGATCGCGGTATAAAAAGAGGGGCAGCTTTCCGGGCAAATGATTGCCCGGAAAGCTGCCCCTTGTGCTCGTCGGTTAAAAAACGGCTTATTTTATGGCAAGACAGGATAAAATCAGCGGGAGGAATGATGAAGTTCGAAAATAAGATCGGAGAGAGCCGCCAGCTGTTCGGGGGAAAGGGTTTCACCGCGCGCTTTTTCGGGAATATTCGCGCGGACGAGGATATCCTTGGCGGATTCTCTTGTCAGTCGAAAGGCATTGACAAGATTATTTTCCAGTGTTTTTCGTCTGGACAGGAAGGCGGCGCGTACGGTGTCGCGGAAGCAAGCAACGTTTTTGACGGGAATGCGGTCTTTTTCAAACGTCAGTTTTACGACGGCGCTGTCGACATTCGGAACGGGGTAAAACATTTTTCGCGGAACATACTTGATAATCTGAGCGGAGGCGCGGCGCGCGATCGCCGCGGTGATCGCGCCGTATTCGGGGGTCGCCGCCTGCGCACAGAAGCGCTTGGCGACGTCGTCCTGTACCATGATCACCACGGCGTCAGCCGAAGCCGATTCTTCCACGAAGCGCATGACGATCGGAGTGGTGATATAATAGGGCAGGTTGGCGACAACGGTGTAATGCCCCAATTCTTTTTCCAGTTCGGGAAGATTTGTTTTCATAAAGTCACGGAAAATCACTTCGGCGTTTTCAATGCCTGAAAGCGTTTCCGCAAGAACGGGCTGTAGCTTTTGGTCGATTTCAAAGGATACGACTTTCTTGGCTGCTGCGGCAAGCTCGCGCGTGAGCGTTCCCGCTCCGCATCCGATCTCCAAAACCGTCGTATCTTTGTCGATTCCTGCAAGAGAAACAATAGATTTTAATAAATTTGAGTCCGATATAAAATTTTGCCCGAACTGTTTTTTGAACGAAAAGCCGTTCCGTAAAAGAATGTCTTTTAAATTTTCCATAATATTCCTGTCAGAAATTCAGTATAATCCGCGCCCTTTGGCGCAAACTGTGTATGTAAACTTTAAAGCGAACGGATAACTGCGCAATGCAGAAGAACGTTTGACGGTGTAAGTTTACGGAACAAATGAAAAGAGAAAGAGGATTTTAAAAACGTCTGTTTTTAAGATCCTTTTTCTTTGTTTTTTTATTTGCGCGCTTGGAAACCGATCGGACGCCTTATGAACAATTTGCTTGCGCATGAAGATAATACGCCGACGAGCAAATTACATTGTGCTGAAAAAGTTCAAGGGTTAAACGTCGCTTTTTGTAAGGACTGCGCTGACCGTGGTACAAGGGCAAAGACACAGGCTGGCCGCTATCCTTGGTACAAGGGAGCAAAGGCGCAGGCTGGCCGCTGTCCGTAGTGTTGGGGAGCAAAGGCACAGGCTGGCCGCTGTCCGTTGTGTTGGGGAACAAAGGCACAGGACTGGCCGCTATCCGTGGTACAGGAGAGCAATGGTACAGCACTGATCGCTATCCGTGGTGTTGGGGAACAAAAGCGCAGGGCTGGTTGCTGTCCATGGTGTTGGGGAACAAAGGCGCAGAGGGTTACTCGCTGTCTTTGATAAAGGGGCGAACGCGCAGGGTTACGCCGCATTTTTCGGCGATTTCGCGGCATTTTGCAATTTTTTCTTCTCCGATGATATCCACAACGGAAAACCAAGTCAAAATACCGCGGGATGCGCATTTTTTGGCGAAATCCTGCAGACCTTCGAAAGCGGACTTGCCGTAGGCGGGACGGCATAGTTTTACATAATCTTCTGCCGAGGCGTCATTCAGGCTGACGTTGATCTTATCGACGGCTTGTGCAAGGTCGGGGGAAATATCCCGTCCGGCGATCATGTTGCCCTGGCCGTTCGTGTTCAGCCGAACCGTAGCGCCGCGTTTTTTCAGTTCTTTCCCGATGGCGCAAAGAGCATCTAACCGCAATGTCGGTTCGCCGAAGCCGCAGAATACATATTCTTTGTAGCGGGAAATATCTTGCGGAATGCGGTCAAGCACTTCTTGCGGGGAAGGCTCGCGGGAAAGCCAGAGTTTATGCCCGAAATAGCTTGCGTGCTCGTTGCGTACGCAAAAGGTGCAGTCGTTCGTGCATTTGCTGGTCAGATTGATGTATAAATTGCCGTCCAATTCATAAGTAAAAGTTTCGTGTTTTTCCATTTTATTTGCCTGTTTCGTTTAATTTTTTAAATAACGTATGCGCGTTTTTGTAGATATTTTCACAGAGATCTTCCTGGTTTTCACCGCGAAGAATTGCAAGCTTTTCGTAAACTTTCACAACATTTTTCGGGGTGTTCAGCGTGCCGCGGAAGGGCTCGGGGGCAAGATACGGAGAATCTGTCTCCGCAAGAATACGGTCGGAAGGAACGATTTTGGCAACCTCGTCCAATCGCCTTGCGTTGCGGAACGTAACGGGGCCCGCGAATGAGATATAAAGTCCCAGCCGTAAATATTCTTTTGCCGTTTCTTCACTGCCCGAAAAACAGTGCATGACAGCACCGTATGTGAGCAGACGGCGGTTCTGTTTGAGAAGATCCAAAGTGTCGGCTGCCGCGTCACGGCTGTGAATGATGAAGGGAAGTTTTAAACTGTAAGCAAGTTCCATCTGTGCGGTAAAGGCGCGCATTTGTGCGGTTTTGTCCGTGTTTTCATAATGGTAATCCAGTCCGATCTCACCGACCGCAACACCTTTCGGAGAAGCCAGCAGGGCGGATAACCTGTCCAGGTCGCCGTCCTTGAATTTCCCGACATCGGAAGGGTGAATTCCCGCCGCAAACCAAAGAAAATCATGTCGCGCAGATTGTTCCGCCGCGTATGCCGAAGAATCGTAATCCCATCCGACATTGATGACTTTTGCAATGCCGGATTCCTTTAAAGCGTGCATGAGTTCGGTTTCGTCGCCGTAACGGTCGGGATCATTCAGATGCGCGTGCGTGTCACTATAC
>CATYEP010000197.1 GCA_958405585.1 uncultured Eubacteriales bacterium | reverse complement strand
GGCAGCGGCGGCACGGAAATTTGCAGCAGCTCGCAGTATTCGTAAAAGGAGAGCGTCGGCACATGGATAACCTTCCAGCGCCCCAGACCGCTCTCGCTCGTCTTGTCCGAGAGGATGGGGCTTGCCGAACCCGTCGCCATGATCTTGATCTTCGGGTCGGTGTCGTATAAGATCTTCAGCCAGTTGTTCCAGTCGGCGGCATATTGGATCTCGTCGAAAAAACAATATACCGTCTCGCTGGCAGAGATATTGGAACGGAAGGTCTCCATGACGGTATTCACCGAACACAGCTTTAAGAGTGGGTGATCGAAGGAGACAAAGAGGATGTCCTTGGGGGAAACTCCCTGCTCCAAAAGCGCGGAGATCGCCTGATACATGATGGTCGTCTTGCCCGTGCGCCTGGCGCCGCACAGGACGACGGAGCGGCGGATATCCTCGCGCATCATGCAGCGGAATGCCTCGAAGTAGGCAAAGCGGTGCATGGGCTTGATGAATTCCTTTTGAATGAAGCCCGTTCTCCACCACGGGTTATAGGAATATAAAAGATCTAAAACATTTTCACGGTTGACGATAGACATGGTTGCCCTCCTTACGGATAGTATAGCATAGAAATTTACTTCATGCAAGGATTTTAGCAATTTTTCTTTATAGAATTACTATTATAGTAGTAATTATTTCCCAAAATACGATTTTTATATACTGATTATGCACATCCCCCGAGCCGAAATCGGCTCGGGGGATGTGCATTTTACAAACTCTTCAAAAAGGCGATCAAAAGTTGGCGTTGGGAGGGTGAGAGGGATGCGAGACGAAATGTGTAATTTTCTTCCTCGTTGGGATAGTCGAAAAATTCTCTCAGCGTCAGCCCAAGCCCCCAACAAATGTGATCGAGATATTCGACCGTCGGGCTCTTTTCGCCGCGCTCTAACTGATAAATATATGTCGGAGACACGCCGGCTGCGTTTGCCAAAGCGTTTTGCGTCATCTTTTTTGCTTCCCGCAATTCTTTGATTCTGTTGGCGACTTCGATTTTTTCCATAACCATAGCCCTCACAAACTAAAACTATAGTTATAGTTTATTCCTTTCTGGAACCACTTATTAAAACTTTTGTGTTGACGTTCTTTTACTATTATGTTATAATATTATCACGATAGTAAAAAGTACGCACATGGATATGAACAATAGTAAAGCAAGAGGACAAACCAAATCAAAAGAGCGGATACGCGACCACGGGGAAGTATTCACGGCGGAACGGGAAGTAAAGGCAATGTGCGGCCTCGTGAAAGACGAAACAGAACGCATAGACAGCCGATTTTTAGAGCCTTCCTGCGGGGACGGCAATTTTATTGCCGAAATTCTGACGCGAAAGCTCGCCGTTGTGCGAAAAAAGTACGGCAAAAGCCATTTAGACTACGAAAAAAACGCCGTACTTGCGGCAAGCAGCATTTACGGCGTGGATATTTTGATTGACAATGTGATTGCCTGCCGAGAGCGGATGTTTGTGATATTGAATAAAGAGTACACCTCCGTATGCAAAAAAGATTGCAGCGACGAAACGCGTGAAGCGGTCAGATTCATCCTTTCCCGCAATATCGTGTGCGGAAACGCGCTCACCCTTATGTGCGTGGACGAAAACGGCAACGACACGAAAGGGCCTATCGTCTTTTCCGAATGGTCTTTTATAACGGGTAGCCAAATACAGCGGTGCGACTATACGTTTGCGGAATTGCTTGCCCAGGATGACGAAAAGCACAATGCAAAGCAGCAATCGATGTTCGACGCCAAGCCGAGCGATGAAGGCAAATTTTTGAAGCGGTATATTTCTCACTACAGGAGGGTGCAGGAAAATGGCTGAAAGTCTGTTTAATAAAGTATATAACCCCGACGTGCTATCCTGTCTAGCCAACCTTTCCAACGACGAAGTATTTACGCCGCCCGAAATCGTCAATCAGATGTTGGATATGCTGCCGCAGGAGCTGTTCAAAAATCCCGACACGACATTTTTAGATCCTGCCTGTAAGACGGGCGTTTTTTTGCGGGAAATCGCAAAGCGGCTCATCAAAGGATTAGAGCCACAATTCCCCGATTTGCAGGAGCGCATCGACCACATCTTCCAAAAACAGCTGTTCGGCATCGCCATTACGGAGCTTACAAGCCTGCTATCCCGCCGCGGCGTTTATTGCAGTAAATACCCGAACAGCGAGTTCTCGGTCAGCCGGTTTGATACAGCCGAAGGAAATATCCGCTATAAGCGCATTCCGCATACATGGAAAGACGGAAAATGCATCTATTGCGGCGCAAGCCAAAAAGAATACGACCGCGGCGGCGAGTTAGAAACGCACGCCTACGAATTTATTCACACGATAACCCCGGAGAAACTTTTCGATATGAAATTTGATGTGATCATCGGCAACCCGCCCTATCAGTTGAGCGACGGGGGCAACGGTGCAAGCGCAAAGCCTATCTATCATTTGTTTGTAGAACAGGCAAAAAAGCTGAAACCGCGCTATCTCTCTATGATCATACCCGCTCGTTGGTACGCCGGTGGAAAAGGATTGGATGAGTTTCGCAATTCCATGTTAAACGATAACCATATAATTAGGCTTGTCGATTATGTAAACGCAAAGGACTGCTTTTCAGGAGTCAGTATCGGCGGCGGTATCTGTTACTTTCTATGGAGCCGAGACGAAAGTAAAGACTGCCTTTTCACGAGCATTCACGACCGTATTCAATCGACGAAAGAACGAAAACTCAATGAGTTTCCTGTGTTTATTCGATATAACGAGGCACTATCCATCGTCTATAAGGCGCAAGCATTTCATGAACCCAGTTTCAGCGAATGTATCAGCACAAGAAATCCGTTTGGCCTTTCATCGTCGGAAAGAGGTGATAACAGCTGCGATTCCTATACGCTGTATTCAAGCGGCGGAACATTCAAAATCACACAAGAAAAAGTAACCGCCGGAACAGACATGATACACGACTACAAAATCATGCTCAGTAAAGTAACAAGCGAACACGCAGGTGAACCGGATCAAAGCGGAAAATTCATGGTGCTATCAAAAATGCAAATATTGGGACCGAATGAGGTTTGTACAGACTCGTACTTGATTGCCTACCATTCCTCTGACAAAACCTACGTGCAAAACTGTTATAACTATATGACAACAAAATTTTTCCGCTTTTTGCTGTTGCAAGCTATTTCGTCGATCAACCTTTCCAAAGATAAATTCCAGTTTGTCCCCATGCAAGATTTTTCTAGAGCATGGACAGATGAGGAACTGTATAGAAAATATCAACT
>CATYEP010000196.1 GCA_958405585.1 uncultured Eubacteriales bacterium | reverse complement strand
CTTATTTTTATAAAATTATTGTAACCTCTATATTTTGTGAACTATAAAATCACTCTTAGCGTTTATAATAAGTTCCAATTTGTTTAATAACGAAGCGTAACGAGAACACCTTCTCCTGCCTCCAACATCAAATCAACGGAATTACCAGCAACAGAAAATTTTTGAGCCCGTTGATATATATCATAACCATATTTGTCAGAGAAATTCAAAACAATATTCTCTTTTTCTGTAACGGAATTGTTAACGATATATAATGCCGTGCCGCCATAATAATCAAAACAACCAATAATGTAATGATTACCTTGCACGCTCTGCAATTCGCGGAAATTTGTCAAAACGATATCACCGTTAATGCACCCTTCAGCATCTTCACCTCCCCTAATAATTCCCAAATTTTCAGAATTCATCAAAATATGGTCTATTGCTTGGATTTGCTTATTAGCTTTTTGTGCATAAAAATACCATTGATTTAAATTTCCCATTGCACCGATCATACTATTGCGAGTAAAATCCCGACCTCCATTCGGCGTCAATGTAAACTGTTGCGGCTGAATAAAACAAAAATACTGAATTGATTTAGCGCCGTATGCAAGACAAATATTTACGTTCCATAACAATTCCGATTCGTTCGGAAAGACAGGTTTCGTTTCAAACGCAGTTTCTTCATGCTGTCCACCGGCTAAAGCAAACGCCCAAAATGGCATTTTATATTCCTTCGCAAGCCTGCGAACGATTTCTAAATTCTTGAAATAATCCGGATAATTGACTGAACCCGTATCTGCCTTTTCAACACAATAATAGTCATAGCTCAAAAATTTAGTGTGAACCTTTTCGAGATACTCTCTTAAATATGTTTCATAATCAATTCCCGCATTCCCCGTGCCCGCATAATTACCGCCACGAAGCCCGTATAAAGTAGGTAGCATATTCGTATACAAGTACTTGTTATCAATACCGAGTTTATCATAAGCATCATAAATTTCGGCAAGATCGTCGAACTTATCGGCCGTCGGTTCATCCATAACATGAATTCCGATTGCGCTTTCATATTCAGTATAATTGTATTCGCTTAAATATTGCTCCATATTTTCAAACAATTTATCGCTTTTTTGATTAAATCTTGTATCATATACGAACGTACCGATCCCGTACTGCTCGCACTTTTCTAATAAAGTAATATTAGCGTCCAAATTTCCCGGCACGGAACTCGGCGAAACGGTAAACACATTGATACCCGCATCTTTCGCCAGTTTAAAATACCGATCTTCTATGCCACGATCCTCTCCTAAATAATCGGGAAGTTTCTGACCGTTCAATACCGCTCCTTCGGTATCATAAGGCGCCCACCAAGAACCGACAGGCATAACGTCTTTTCCTCCGATTACTTCAAAGCTGAGTGTATAACATGGAACACTTTCCGTTCTTTCTGCCTTAACATATTTTGTTGTCGTTGAAATTTTTTCCATATCGCCTGTATTTCCTCCATCAGAACAACCAACTATTCCTCCCATCAATAAAACGGAACTAAGTATCATACAAATTATTTTTTTCATCGTGATTTCTCCCCCTTCAATTTACTCCGCTGAACGGTAAATCAGCATCGCTCCATAAATCTTCGTATACATAATCAGGAGGAATAAACAAATCACTGCTTGTATAACCGATGACAACTTCATGGGCGCCAACATCGAGATTCCCTATTGCGATATAGCTCAACGAAAAATTTCCAGTCGCATTCCCATTGCGCATACCCTGTATTTGCACTTTTCCGCACGGCGTATTTTGTGCAGTCGAATACTGCGCCACTTGACAAAAGCCTATTTCATCCGCATATTTCATCAAAATGCGAACCTGACCGTCTACGCTATATATTCTTACATTGACAACCCTTCCAGCCGTTGCTTCTTGACTCCAAATATGGAAACGGTCTGGAAGCTCTGTCTGTTCCACTCCGTAATCGCCCACAAAAGAAATTACCGATCCTGAACCATTTGCATTTTGACCGATCTTAATCAGCAATACGGGCGAAACATCTGCCACATCGGACGAATCCGCACCAATCGCTACGGAAACAGGAGCCGAATTTTCCTGTAGCTGAACGATATCAAAATCCAGAACGACATTTGAATAATCATAGCGTGTGGAAAAGAATGCGTCTGCGGTATTGTTAAATGTCAGCAACCCATCCGATACAGATAATTCCCCTCCGTCTTCCATCATTCCGGCCGAAAAACATTCAATATTAAATGCACCATCGGCAAAATTTTCAGCATAGGTTGTGTTTTCCGGCGTTTCATAACGATAACTGTTAACAATTACGGAAGAAATATATGCTTCCGTATTGCCACTACCGCCAATCTGCCCGAATCCAAAATACCCGTCTCCGCTAAGGTTTTCCGTCGCACCGCACGACACTTCCGTTACTGAACCGCCTTCTTTTGACACCGATGCCGTTACTGAACCGTCATTATTTAAAACAATATTAAGCCTAAATGTATCCCCTGCGGAAATGCCTTTTATCGCTGTCTTTCCGATTACAGCTGTCGGAATATTTTCTTCCGCATACATATTTAATCCGCAATACATGGTACCGCCGTCAATTTGAAAGTAAAACAAAGATGAGCCTTTAGTGCCTGTTGTATCACTAATATAAGGCAAGCCGAAAATCATTCCGAACAGCCTGTTTTCAGGTAATTCGCCGACCTTAAACACCACTTTGGCATTAAAACAATTTTTGATACCGTATTCTCCGAAGTCGTTCAACCTTTCTCCGCGTACCGCCCGCGATGAAATAAGCGATGACGAAAATTTTATCCCAGCCGATGTAATTTCCACGCCGTCCGATATGCGCCAGTCCGAATTGTTTGAAACTGTTTCGTCGGAAGCAGTTTCATTCGGCACAACGCCCGCAGAAACATTGATCCAACTCCATAATAATGCTGTACAAAACAGACATACCAGTAGCGATATAGCCAGAAGCCGAACAGTATAATGCTTTATTTTCATAATCCGATCCCCTTATCGTTATTAAGCTATCCCCGCACTTGCACAGTAGTTAGTCCACTGCTCGGTATGATATGCTTTTATTTCAGTCCAGATTGCATCAGCACTCTTTCTTCCCTCTCTGTTGGATACAGCGGCAATAATATCGCTGTTTCCCCATGCGTTACAGCCGCCCAAACTAAAAATCACGCTGTCATAATTCGCATTTTTAAAGAGAGGCGTGTACAACCCGTTATATTCAATCTGTTCCTTTTCCCATATCGTCCAATCCGAAGTATCAACTTCATTCATTACGGGCAAAGCCATATGAAGCGTATCGGCATATTTTTGAATTTGCTCATCTGAATAAAAATAACGTATAAATTCTTGAGCTAT
>CATYEP010000195.1 GCA_958405585.1 uncultured Eubacteriales bacterium | reverse complement strand
GATCCAATATATTGGACAATACTGCAGTGCATCCTGAATCGTACGCGGCTGCAGAAAAATTGCTGAAATTGTTCGGTTATTCAGAAGATGATGTCAAGAACGGCAAAATTACAGAGCTGCCGAAAAAGGTGAAGGAGTACGGGGCTGAAAAAGCAGCTGCGGAAACGGGGCTGGATGTTCCGACGCTGAATGATATCGTGGCGGAAATAATCAAGCCGGGCAGGGATATCAGGGAATCTTTGCCGAAGCCGGTTCTTAGACAGGATATTATGGATATCAACGATCTTGCGCCGGGAATGGAGCTGACAGGTACGGTGCGCAACGTCGTGGATTTTGGGGCGTTTGTGGATATCGGCGTCCATCAGGACGGGTTGGTGCATATTTCGGAGATCACGGATCGGTATATTAAACATCCTTCGGACGTATTGGAGGTCGGACAGCCCGTGACGGTATGGGTCAAAGATGTGGATGTGAAGAAGAACAGGATCGGGCTTACAATGAAAAATCCTGCTGCAAAGAAAAAAGTTGCGGCAAAAGCGCAGTAAGGTATTGACAAAACTTTTCTATTTTAGTAAAATATTTTCATAACGCAGGAGGATTAATCAATGTTTGAAAAAGTGCGCGATATGCTTGCGAAACAGCTGAATCTTTCGCCGGATAAAATCACTCTGGAGAGTGAGGTTGTAAAAGATTTGGGGGCGGATTCATTGGATGTGGTAGAATTGCTGATTTCCTTGGAGGATGATTACGGCATTTCTATTCCTGAAGATGACATTGTGAATGTAAAAACGGTAAAAGACATTGTTGAGATGATCGAAAAGTTGAATAAGTAAGAAAAAACCCGCGCATTCAATGCGCGGGTTTTTTACGTAATTTATAATTTTGGGAGCTGATATTTTCGGGATGCATTGCGATGCGGGCAATGACATACGGAAAAAAGAAATGACCTGCAAAATATAAAAAATTGAGGGAAAATTCACGGAAATTCGGCTTGCTTCATAAAATGATAGAAAACCTCGAGGAGGATTTTATGAAAGGATTGCAAGTTGATTTGCCATATCCTTCGACGGAAGGGCTTGGGGAAGACATGCGGAGTGTCAGGATTATTTCTCCGGCCTATGCGGATCGCGGGAGCGAAATGACTGCTGTTTTGCAATATGTATTTCAATCGGTCGTTTTTGGCGGATTGGGCATGAAGAAATATTCAGAAACATTGCTGAGTATAGCGATTGCGGAGATGGAGCACCTGGAAATTTTAGGGACGATTTTATATGAGATGGGTGCTTTGCCGATATTTACTTCCAAACCGCCGTATAAATTTGATTTTTATTCGACGCGCGCGGTTTCCTACAGTTCGGATCCTACGAAAATGATATTGGATGATATTCGAGGGGAAACGGAAGCAATCTGTACATATGAAGAGATGACCCGCAAATTACAGAATAAACAAGTAACGGAAATTATCCGACGGATTATTCTGGATGAACAGCTGCATCTGAAAACATTGAAAGAATTATTGGAAGAACTATCCTGAAAAGAGAAGCGCGGGTAACAACCGCGCTTTCTTTTTAAGAGCAAAATTTTTAAGAACAGAATTAAAACAGTAGAAATTAAATCGTGAAAACGGTGCGTAAACGCTTGCATGCGGGAGAAATTTATGCTATAATAATCCAGCAATTCAAGTTATGGCCTCATGGTCAAGCGGTTAAGACGTCGCCCTCTCACGGCGAAAACTGGGGTTCGATTCCCCATGGGGCTACCAAGAAAACACGCAACAGAAAATATCTGTTGCGTGTTTTCTTTATATCAACGTTCTTGGGGCGGACATAATCTCGACTAAAAATGATCGTTCGAATCGTATAAATAAGCGGATCCTGAACTTCTCATGGGATTAATTATTAAAGAAGAATTGAATGAAAATATGGGCTGAAAATGTAGAAGTTTTGTTTGATTGGGATAACAAATTGTATATGAAGAAAATATGGAGGGGGAAGAACCTGCAAATTTTTTTAGTATAATACGAAATCTCCACCGTTTAAAACGGTGGAGATTTCGTAAATAAAGAGCGCCGCAAACAAAGTTTACGGCGTTTTTTTCAAGTGATCCGCCTGTGCCGCAGAACGAAAAAGTGTTAACCCGCTTCTCGCAGGTGGGTGCGCCGCTTGCCGCCTCAGCCTTTCCGTTCATAAACAGACCTCGCCTATCGACATAGACTATTTTCGTTAGCGCTCCCGAATTTAACATGTGGATTAAGATAATTCGAACTCCGAACACCGCAGACCGTCATTATTCAGTTCATAGAGCTTCTTGAAAATCAAAACAACTTTATATTAATATTATAAGCAATTTCATGAAAAAGTTCAAGTGTTTTGAGATAAAAAATCAAATTATTTGGAGACTTGATCCAAGGCGAGCAAAAATGGCAGCATCTGGCTTTCGGAATTTAATCCGAATCTTGCTTCTGTTTGATCTGCTTTGGTTTGTGAGATTGAGTTTTTGGTAAAATCTGCGGAGATTTGAACAGCTTTATCCATGGGTACGCCGCGCGCCAAAGCGCCTACCAAAGCGCTTGCGTAGACGTCGCCGGCGCCGTGGAAAGCTCCTTCGATCTTCTCGGTGGAATATTTTTTTACAGAACCGTCGGACTCCGTGTAGAAAACGGCGCTTCTCTTTTGCCCGTTTTCACAGATGTCGCACCCTGTAACGGAGGGCCGAGGGCACAGTTTCTTTAATTTTAGTAAAATTGAAGCATATTCGTCTTCGGATATGGAAGCATACGGGGTATCAGTCAAAAAGCATGCTTCGGTCAGGTTGGGGACGACAATATCTGCAACGCGGCAAAGGCCTTTCATTTCGTCTACAAATTTTTGATCAAAATGGGAATAAAGGATGCCGTTGTCTCCCATGACGGGATCAACAATAAACAATCCTCCTTCTTTCAGAAAATCTTTTTTTACGGATTTGACCATTTCGATCTGGCTGATGCTGCCGAGGTATCCGCTGATAATGATGTCGTATTTGAGATTAAGGCTTTTCCAATGTGCCAAAATGGCGGGAATATCGTTGCTGAGATCGCGAAAGGTGTACCCTTGAAATCCGCCTGTATGGGTCGAAAGGATAGCGGTGGGGAGAATGTCGCAAGTTACGCCGCTGGCCGAAATGATCGGCAGGGCAACGGTCAGAGAACATTTTCCGACACAAGATATGTCATTGATGGCAAGAACACGCATAAAGTTCAGCTCCGTATGTTATTTTTTTAATTATAAAATAATGCGTCAGCTTTGTCAAGCAAAGCAAAGCGGTTTTCATGCAAGTCGAATAGTTGTTGTTGAAATATTTTGTCCTAAAAGGTATGTTATTTATCAGAAGCTGAACGGAACAAGGTTAACGCATGTAGAAATA
>CATYEP010000194.1 GCA_958405585.1 uncultured Eubacteriales bacterium | reverse complement strand
CTTCAGATTTTTTGATATTCCATTCTTCGGTTTCGAGCGCTCCGCTCGAATACAGTTTGGATAAGACTGTTTGTTTGGCGCTGTAATCGGCTATAGATTTATCAATATTACGGATATTCTTTTGACTGTCGGTATAATCGATGTCCTGTAATGTTTCTATTAACGGCTCGATTAAAACCGTGCGATACGCTTTCAACTTATATAGTAATTTTGTGAATGTATCATACACGGCATCTTCTTTCACCCTGCGGCTCTTACAACGGCTGTTGCCGGATGCTTTTTTCATACAGATCCAATATGCGGTATCGCCGAGTTGTTGTCTGCGAAAGGTGCTCCCGCATTCTGCGCAACGCAGTTTCCCGGATAACGGGAATTTCCCTTTTCCTGCCGGTTCGTTATTGCGTTCTGCGATCAATTTCTGGACTGCATTAAACGTGTCTCTATCTATGATTTCTTCATGATTATGCTTGACATAGTACTTCGGATATTTACCATTATTCGGCAATCTGCGATATGGCAATGTATCCGTCGAATAACTTTTTTGAGTTAATGAATCGCCGATATACTTTTCATTTGTGAGTATATAACGGATTGTATGAGCGTGCCAAAGCGTCTTCCCATAACGCCGAGGAATTTTTTCATCATTATAAAGTTTTGCGATCGATTGAAATCCGTGCCCTTTCATATATAAGTCAAAGGTCCTTCTTTTGATGGCGGCTTCAGCTTGATTGATTACCATTTCTCCGTCGATCAGATCATAACCGTATGCAGGGCAAGTACAGACGAATTGCCCCTGCTCCATACGCTTTCGATAACTCCAACGCATATTCCCCGATATAGCCTCGCTTTCTTGTTGTGCTGCCATACCGGGAAATGTGATTATCATTTCCATGTTAAGTTTATCGGAATCGATATCTTTATCCTCAAAATAAATGCTTACGCCTAAATTTTTCAGAGCCCTTATCATATGAAGCAGTTCTTCGGTATTCCGAGCGAAACGCGATATGGATTTACATATTACCCTGTCGATTTTACCCATACCGCAATCACGGAGCAATCTCTTAAGTTCATCGCGTTTTTCCATTTCTGTACCCGTGATCCCTTCGTCCGCATAAATATCGACCAATTCGTATTCCGAATGCTCTTTCACATAGTTTGTAAAATGCAGAACCTGCGCAGCATAAGAATGCTCTTGTTCGTCCGATGAACTGGATACCCTTGCATAAGCAGCAAGACGAATTTTTCGTTTTTCGCACGCCGGGGTTGGCGTTATGTCTATTATATTCAATATAATCACCTCACCTGTTTAGCCGTACAAACAATACCATATAAGTTCAAGACAGTCCAGCAACAACTACTCAAATAATGAAAATGATAATTATTCCGTGATCCCGTAATGCCGAGCAACGAGTTCCCTGATCTGTTCATATTCCTGCTGTGTTATCAATGCCGTTCTTAAAAGTACTTTCAGTAAATGAACACTGTAAAAGAACGCCGCGTTTCTCTTGTCCTGTTCGCGGTTCATAGAATCATCCCCTCATCCGACGGAATCGGTTCCGCGTCTAATATTTCCGGCAAAAACGTCTTTGCGAAAAATTTTTTATCTTCGGGATCGGTTCGAATGATAAAACCTGTTTCTTCATATATCAGTTTTTCGTCGTTCTCTTTTATGAAGTTGATCAGGGATACCAACTTTGTCTTATCTCTTGAAAAATATAACAAACTCGGACAAACGATAAAGTCAAACGATGTTTGCGACTGAACCGCAAAAGCGCTGGAAAGCGCAAACTTGACACCTATGTTATCCCCCTGTACGATTGCAGCCTCGACGATGCTATACCCTTTGCGTTCATATTTTTCCTGTATGTCTTTGAGGTTCCTATCAATCACTTCTTCTTCGGCAGGTTTGTTTGTCCTATAAAATATCCAATCCCGACGGTCTGACTCGGTATTCGCTGCTTCTTCGTTGCTCCGAAAAGCTACGCTTGTTCCTTTTCTCATTTTATCAATGCCTCCAAATATTGGATTCCGAAACTGATGACAATTGCACGGTCGACCGATTCCATCGTCTGCTTGTCCAAACTACCGACATATTCCGTGAGGCGGCTTTTGTCGATTGTGCGGATCTGTTCAAGCAAGACAATAGAATCTTTGGGAAGTCCGACCGCTTGGACATTGACATGCGTAGGCAATTTTGATTTGTTCTGTCGGCTCGTTATAGCTGCCACAATCGTCGTTGGGCTATGCTTATTGCCCGTATCGTTTTGTAGGATAAGCACGGGGCGAATACCGCCTTGCTCGCTCCCGACGACTGGATTCAGTTCCGCATAATATATCTCATTTCTCTTGATCTCTTTCATCTTCGGTCTCCTAATAAGTAGAAAGCGGCCGCTTGATTTCCTCCAACGACCGCTCTGTATCAATCGTTTTTATCTGTCCGAATTTGTCCCTGACTTCCCCGAACAAAGGGTTAACGCATCTTCCGGCCATGCCTTTGGCCTCATAGGTTTCTCACCTCTCCGTGGTTCTCACCGAGGCGCCCTCTTTGGTTGCGACGGCTCACGGGGGTCTTCCCCGCTTCAACGCTCGACCGATCGACCGGACGCAAGTATCTTTGATGCTTCTGCCCGTCATTGCTTGCGATACGGATTGCGCCGTATCGCATGGATTCTTCCGGCACGGTTTGCCCCGCGCCCGATCCGTTTGGCTTGTTCCCCTTTCGGGGACGGCAGAAGGAACGTAAAAGATGCGAAGTATATTCAGTTTCGGAGACCATAGAAAAAGCCCCCTCACTTTCCTTGCCGAAAAATGAGAGGGCCTACAACCATATTTTGCAATTTTTTTAATTTTTGTTTTTTAGCCGTAATAAAAACGACTCACGATAATTCTATTAGTCAACCTGTTCCACTTGTTTCAGTTGTGCCTGTAATCGACGTCGGGCATAAATCACTGCAGATACAATTACGAGAGATTGAGTTTCGTCCACATGATAAAACACAAAATAATTATCAACTAAAATTTTGCGATATTCATATTTTAGCGGTTCTTCGTTTTGCGGCGTTTGGTGTACCGCATGCGCATATGGAAACGCCGTTACTTCGGCAGCCGCTTGCATGAGTTTTGCGACTAACTTCCGCGCGCTCTCCGGCGCTTTCAGTTCATGGGCAATATATCCCGCAATTTCTGTTATATTCCGCTTTGCCGTTTCTGTATATATTAAATTATATGCTCCCATTGATCACGCTTTCAACCTCTTTGAAAACTTCTTCGGGAGTATAACGCTTTCCGCCGTTTTCGTCCTCACGCTCGGCGTCACGCAATTTAATGTAAATCTCACTTTCCAGGCGCATATTTTCGTATGCTTCCATGCTCAATACAACCATATCCCCGAACCCGTTCTTTG
>CATYEP010000193.1 GCA_958405585.1 uncultured Eubacteriales bacterium | reverse complement strand
TAAATATTATACGGCATGAACGCACAATATTTCTCTATCAGCGAACGGATCCTGCCTTCATCGAGAAATTCTTTTTCTTCGTCCGCAATGTGCATGACGATCTTCGTGCCACGATCCTGTTTGTCGCATTCTTCGATCGTGTAAGTACTCTCCCCATCCGATTCCCAACGAACAGCCTTTGCGTCAGCTTTATACGATTTCGTGAAGATCTCAATATCATCGGAAACCATATATGCCGAATAGAATCCAAGGCCAAAATGCCCGATGATCCCTTCGCCGCCCGCTTTTTCATACTTGGACAGAAAATCCGCCGCACCTGAAAAAGCGATCTGGGTTATATATTTTTCAACTTCCTCTTCTGTCATACCAAGGCCGTTATCTTCTACCGTCAGCGTTTTCGCATCCTTATCGATCCCGATCTTGATACAATACTCAGCGCCGTCTTCCTGCGCTTCCCCCATTCCGACAAGTTTCTTGAATTTCGTGACCGCATCCACACCATTCGCTACGATTTCACGCAGAAAAATATCCTTGTCCGAATACAACCACTTTTTGATAATAGGCATCATGTTTTCGCTCGATATGCGAATATTCCCTTGTTTAGCCATATTAACACCTCCGTATAATCAAAAACCCCGCTCAGCGGCGGGGTTTGAATTTTTATCAGTCATTATTTTTGTTCTGGTTTTCCAGCATTTCCGCAATGGACGCACCGCCGATTCCGCCTTCCGTCCATTCTCTGAACTCGTCATCCTCTCTGTTTTCACGCGGCTGACGTGCTCTTCTGGGTTTGCGTTCACCCTTGTCTTCACCGTTGTTCGTATTTTCACGGCGCGTACGGACTTTCGTTACTTCCGGTTCGGGGAGAAGAGCTTTAATGGAAAGTGTCATCTTCTTGTTTGCAGGATCCAATACCAGGATCTTCGCATCGATCTCTTCCCCGATCGTCAATACAGACGTCGGATTCTCCAGCCATTCATGAGAAATCTGAGAAACGTGAACCAAACCGTCCACTCCGTTCTCCACTTCCACAAATGCACCGAACGGTACGATACGGACAACTTTGCCATGTACAACATCGCCTTCCGCATATTTTTCAGCAACCAGATCCCAAGGCTGGGGCTGGAGCTGTTTATAGCCGATCGAAACTTTCTTGTTCTCTTCGTCTACTTTCAATACCTTGAACTGATATTTCTTGCCGATCTCCAATACATCGGTAACATTCTTCGCTCCCGACCAGGACAGATCAGAAATGTGAGCAAGGCAGTCAAACCCGTTGACAGATACGAACGCACCGAAATTCGTGATGCGCTCTACTTTGCCTTCCACAACATCGCCCACATGCGTATTTGCAAAGAACTCCGCTTCTTTCTCTGCTTTCGCCGCATCACGCGCCGCTCTCTCCTCTTCGAGGATCACGCGCTGCGATGCAATAATCTCTTTCTTACGATCGGATTTCTTGATCTCCAGAGCTTTCAGACGCAGTTTCTTGCCTACGTATTTATCCAGCTCCTTTACATATCCCATGCGAATCTCTTTCGCAGGCACGAACACCGAATATGTTCCCATAGACGCAGTCAGGCCGCCCTTATTGAAACCTGTGCAGGTAACATCGAATTCTTCGCCGTTGGCGATCACTTCGATCTTTCCTTCCTCTTCCTTCATCTGCTTGATGATCTTCTGAGAAAGTTTAACGGGGTTTGCAGGAGATACGACCATCACTTCGATCTCGTCACCCACTTTCGCCGCATAATCTTCAGGTTTGTATTCGTCACATTCGATCTCGTCTTTTTCAAGCAAGATTTCCTTTTTAAAATTCGGCAACAACACAGCCACGCCTTCATCCGACGCCGAAGATATGATCGCGCTCACCAGCTGACCTTTCTTCAATTTTGACTGTCCGTTGTCCATCTGCGCAACGACATCTGCCATGCTTGTTTCGACTTCGTTCGTTGCCTTTACTTCCGTGTTGTTATCCATCTTAAAAAGAACCTCCTGCGTTTGCGTGTGCGGAGTCGATGCTCCGGACACAATGCCTACATTTTTAAAATTTTTTATTTTTTGATATTCGAAGCTCCCGGGATCGGAAATTCGGAATACATTCGCACATCGGCTCTTACAGATTTCATACAGCTTATTCGTATTGCTGCTGTTCATACCGCCGATCACGAGCATTGCATCGCTCTTTTGCGACAATTCCTCCGCCTCTCTCTGACGCTCTTTAGTAGTATAACAAATTGTTTTGAAAATCTCAACTGTTTTTTCGCAAATGTTTTCAATATTTTTAATTATTTTTGCAAATTTTTCCTCCGAACAGGTCGTTTGCGCCACAACGGAAAGATTTTTCTCTTTCAGAGGCAAAATTTCTTCCGCCTCGCCGCGCTCTACAACCACCGCGCCGCCTTCGCACCAACCGCAGATCCCGATCACTTCCGGATGCTTTTTTTCCCCGACAACGACTACCGTCCTGCCCTTTCCCGATTCTCTCTCCGCGATCTTCTGTGTCTTCCTCACAAAAGGACAGGTACAGTCGACCACACGGATCCCTTTCCGTTCACATTCCGCATATACGCTCTTTCCGACCCCGTGCGAGCGCAAAATCAGAGTCGCTCCGTACGGAACTTCTTCCGCGCTCTCTACCGTCCTGATCCCGCGCGAAGCTACCTCCTGCGTCACACTCGGATTATGGATCAGCTCACCCAAAAGATACGTATTTTCCGCATCGATCGACAGCGCCGTGTCCACAGCATGCCGTACCCCGCTGCAAAACCCGCTGCTCTTTGCAACCGTTATCTTCATTTTTATTTGCGTTCCTTTCCGCGTTTTTTCTTTGCCTGCTTTTCCGCTTCGATCTTCGCAAGATAATCATGTTTCGTCGCCAGCATCCGCTCACGGATACGATCTTCCGCCTTTTCATAATCTTCCGCAGTCATCTTGATATCATAAAAATCCGAAAAATCGATCGGATCCCCGACTACGATCTTCGTGCGGATAAAAAGCCGCGTCTTTCGCAGACACATCACGGGATACACCGGAACTTTCGCTTTGATCGCAAACAGCGCCGCTCCGCCTTTCAGCGGCAGCAGCTCCACATCCTTCGTTTTATTGCGCGTACCCTCGGGAAACATCGAAATCTTTTCGCCTTTCTTCAGATAACGCAGCGCCGTCATGATCGCCTTTGCGTCCTGCCCGTCCCTCGAAACAGGGATCGCCTCCACAATGTCGCAAAGATGCGCCAAAAACTTACTTTTATAAAGTTCCTTCTTCGTGATGAAATGTACTTTCTCTTTCGTCGTACAAGCCATATGCACGATATCCCAGATCCGGTAATGATTGCCCACCAGCACGCATGCCCCGTCTTTTACCTTCTCCTTTCCGATCAGTTTATACGGATAAACAATTTGC
>CATYEP010000192.1 GCA_958405585.1 uncultured Eubacteriales bacterium | reverse complement strand
GTGCTAAATTAGACTATTTAGAAAAGTTGCATGTTTCGGTGATATATCTGAATCCGATATTCCGTGCTTATTCTAATCACCGGTATGATACGGGTGACTATAAAAAAATTGATCCGATGCTGGGAACGGAAGAAGATTTTGCGTTCCTCGTGAATGAATGTAAAGCCCGAAATATAAGGATTATGCTTGATGGGGTTTTCAATCATACGGGTGATGACAGCTTGTATTTTAACAAATACGGCAGATATGATGAGTTAGGTGCATATCAATCGAAGGATTCGAAGTACTATGCCTGGTATAATTTCACGGAATATCCGAACAAATATGATTCATGGTGGGGAATCGACAATTTACCAGCCGTAAATGAAAACTGTCCATCTTATATTGATTTTATTACCGGCGATGCAGGGGTTTTAAAGTACTGGCTCAAGTACGATTTGGCGGGATATCGTTTGGATGTTGCGGATGAATTACCGGACGAATTTATTGAAAAAATTCGTGCGTCTGTCAAATCAGTGCGCCCGGATGCGTTGGTATTAGGGGAAGTTTGGGAGGATGCTTCCAATAAGATCGCGTACAGCAAAAGACGTCGCTATTTTCAGGGGGCAGAGCTGGACAGTGTCATGAATTATCCGTTAAAAGACGCGATCATCCATTTTATTACCCGTAACGATACTTCAATGCTGCGCCAAACTTTGGCAATGCTGCGCGACAACTATCCAAAAATTGTATTGGATTCTCTGATGAATATATTGGGAACGCACGATACAGTAAGGATTCTGACGGCGTTTGGCGGTGTTCCTGCTAAGAACAAAGATGAAATGAATGTTTTGAAAATGGATCCGGAAACTCGGAAAAAAGCAGTTGAGTGTTTAAAGATAGCGGCTCTGCTATTGTTTACGTTGCCGGGCAATCCTTGTATATATTATGGTGATGAAATCGGTATGGAAGGGTATTCGGATCCGTTTTGCCGTTGCCCGTTTCAATGGGGTCAAATTGACAAAGATTTGCTTTACTATTTTCAAAAACTTGCTGAGATCAGATATAGCTATCATGTTTTTAAAGACAGCGAATATAAAGAACTTTTTGCAGATGCAAACTGTTTGATTTATGAACGCAGATGGTCGAATGAGGTTGTTGTAGTTTGTGTTAACAGAGGGTATAACAAATTTGATTTGAACTTTGAGGGGCGATTCTATGATTTGTTTAATGGGGAACCGTTTTTCAATCAATTCTGTGTTTTACCAAGAAGCTGTTCGATATTAAGCAATAAATATTTAATTTAATAGTTATGCGAAGTACTATGTCTGGTATAATTGTTAAATTTTGGTTTACATTATGAGAAAAATCTTTTATTTAATCTGTATTTTAGGACTGACCGTTTTTTTATCTTCTTGCAGTTTTTATGTTGTAAAGCCGGCACCAAAATCAGTTTATAAAAACTTTATAGAGCAGACAACGGATGCCGATGCTGAATTTATGGAAAGAATTGCAAGTGAGCAGGCAGCCTGTGTAGTTACGATTTTGTCGACAGGCATAGTTACTTCTGTTCATGAAACATATTTGATGACGCAGGCATATTCCGGTATTATCTTGAACGACGACGGGTACGTTCTGACGACGGATCAGGCATATACTTTGGAAATTTCTGACAGCGGAAAAACGTATACCGGAAAAGCGATAGAAACCTATGCGGTACTGTCCGATGTTTATAACGATCAAACGCATTATAAATTAAACTATATTGATCATGACGAGGACAGCGGATTGGCGCTTTTTCAGTTTTACGATCATTTTTATTATTATACGGATAGTGAAAATTCTCAAACGCAAAAAGGATTTCAATATACCGCAAAATTTGCTCAAGAAGAACTCTCGGTCGGCACATCTTGCGTAGCTGTCGGCAATTCATTGGCAAATATTATGGTTGACAATCCTAAAAATCATTTATCTTTTAAGGATATAAATTTGACGGTCACGCTCGGAGTCTTGGCGGATGCACATGTCAATGTTTCAGAGCCTGTTGTTTTTGAAAATAAAAAATATTATCCTTCTGTTGTTACAAATCCGATTAATTCCGAAATGATCGGAGGAGCTGTATTTAATGATATCGGTGAAATTATGGGAATCATTTTTCAGAAAGCAACATATGGCCTTTCCGGATCTTCCGGGTATTTAAAGCGTGTGTCTTTTATTCAATGTTTTGATCTCATTGACTCTTACATAAAAAAAGTTGAGAGTGCGCAATCGATTACGATATCTTCCGTGTGATTTTTAAGTGAGTACTAATCACATTTTTAATAATATTTTTTCCATGAATTTTCCTATGAAAAAGTGTTTTGATTTATTTAAATTTATTTTTTTAAGCGGTCTGCTATTATTTGTCTCCGCGTGTTCAATGTATACAAATACAGATACGGTAAGGCAAACATACAATACAGCGAATGAATTTGTATCGGATAATTCGATAAACAATATTGTTTCGATTTCTTCATCACAGGATGCAACGGATTTTACGAAATTATATCAGGAAACACATGAATCGGTTGTAACAGTCTTGGTGGCGGACGGAAATATCGGTACGGGGTTTATTGTGAATTCACAGGAAGGATACGTCATGACCTCCAGTTCATTGTTTGCGGATGGGGACGTGATGTCTTCTGAAATTGTTTTATCGGATGGAAGCAGGTATGATGCCGTATTACAAAGTTTCGATTCAATAGGTTTGATCGGCATTCCGATTTCAGCAAA
Source organism: uncultured Eubacteriales bacterium (assembly GCA_958405585.1). Classification (GTDB taxonomy): domain Bacteria; phylum Bacillota; class Clostridia; order Christensenellales; family Borkfalkiaceae; genus Borkfalkia. The sequence continues at coordinate 674 of CATYEP010000192.1, read as the reverse complement.
TTCCGACATAGCATTGCTTAAAATTGATCAATCGGATGGGACTGTTTTGCCAGCCTCGGTCGTTTTTACAAACGATGATGCTTTGACGTATGGCGATGATTGTTATACGATTGCTTCTGCTGAATTTGGGTCAGAAAATTATTTGTATGGGCTTTTAGATTCCAATATCATATCTAACCCGTATAATTCGCATGATTCAAGTTTCTATTATTCTGATGGGGAAATGTTCTTTGACGGCTCTTTGGAGCATTTGATCCAGACCGGATTAACTTCCAACGAAGGAAATCAAGGTGCGCCTTTATTTAATAAATTCGGCCAGGTTGTCGGGTTGATCAATCAAAGAGTCAATGAAACAGTTATGTATGAAAGTAATGATCCGATAGGTATTACGTTTGCAACTCCGTCATCAGTCTTATGTAATTATTTGGAAAACGAAGGGATAGAATTTCGTTTTTCGGAATCGAATACAGCGGATAGATCAGACGTGGTTATTAATGCTGGCTCGCTTCAAAAAGCGACCGATCGGGTGGCAGATATACTTATGGGAAATTCATACGGCAGTGATGATTATTTTGTGGTTTCGGGCAATTCCAATAACAAAATTATTATAAACTCGGTCGAAAACACGCAAGAAAACGGCGTGAATTCATTTTATACATCATCTGAACTGGCTG
>CATYEP010000191.1 GCA_958405585.1 uncultured Eubacteriales bacterium | reverse complement strand
ACATGGTTGATTCAGCCAAAGCGGGCGCACTTTAAAAGTGCGCCCGATTTTTATTGTGATTCATTTTTTCAATGAAACCCTTTCTTTCCGCACGAATAACGTTCCCTTGCAAAATACTAAAAATTTAATTCGCGAAAAAACTTAGATATTCCGATCCCCTGTGCCGATGATTCCGAATTTTACTTTTTCCATTCCCCGTTCTCCTCTCGGAACATACATTTTTGCAACAATCCGCGCAGCGCTCCCGCCGCTTCGGCAAACGCTTCGCGCAAACTTTTATATGCATATTTCATTTTTCGTTCCGTCTGTTCCAAATGAGAATACCCTTCAAAAACTGCCAGATGCGGCTCAAGCGTCAGCACGGTATCTTCGGTCAGTCCTTCCAATAATTCCATAAGACACCCGTCGCCTTTCCCCGCAGGGACAACTTCTCCGTCCGCATACAACGCATCTTTAATATGATAATACCCCGTTCCCTTTCGGAGCAAATTCAATGCGTCTGATACTTTTTCCCCGCACTGCACGTAATTGGCCGGATCAAACACACTCTTCAGACCTTGATTGCTGCTAAGAAGATCTGCACACCGCACCGCCGTGTCCCCGTATATCTCTTTTTCGTTTTCATGAAATAAAACAACCCCATGTTTTTCCGCAAGCCGCACCATTTCCCCCATACGGCGCATGACTTCCTCTCTGTCCGCCTCCGGTCTCTTGGTATAAAAAGAAAAGACGCGGACTTTTTCTGTCCCGAAAATGCCTGCAAGACGAAATACATGCTCCGCCTTTTCCAGATGTTCGTCAAAATCATCATCGATCCCGATCTTCCCCAAAGGCGAACCGATCGCCCAGACCTTTATCCCCGCTTCCTGCGTCTGCACGGCGTACCTCTTTGCTTCTTCCTCACTTAATTCCGACACATTCTTTCCGTCCAATCCGCGCAATTCGATGTACGGGATACGCTCTTCCTGCAAAACTTTCAGCTGCGTTGCATACGCACTAGCCGCCTCATCCGCAAATGCACTCAATTGTATTTTCATTCCTGCCTCTCAATGCTTTTTATTATATATTCCATTATAGCATACATTTGTACCCTATCAATAGCCAAAAATGCTCAAAAACTTGCAATTTATGCTCTCTTTCCTCGCAATAATTTTATGGTTTACGAAATTTCTTTTATCGATGTTATGCTCCTGTGCGCCAGCATAGCCGGCAAAAACAAAAGATATTTTTTCAATCGCACAACCCTCAATACGAAATAAAAAAGCTGAAAGCTGCGTCTTCCGTAAAAACGGGAGGCGCAGCTTTCATTCAAAACATTCTGCCGAATTTGCGTTTCTTAACATTGTTTATTCCATAATACGCGGCAGAGAGCTTTTGTTTCAAAAGCTCTCTGCCGCGGTAACAAATGCCGCCAACGAGGAACTCCGCAGCAAAGCCGCGGAGTTCCTCATAAAGTTTATCTCTTTTTTACTGCAACAAAAGGAGTCCGAACACCAACGTAAACAAGGCGACCGTTTCCACGATACCGATAACGATAAAATAGTTCGCGGTACCTTTTCCCGTTTCGCCGAGCGCATCAGCAGCGGCGGCGGAAACCTTGCCCTGGAACAGTGCGGACAAGCCGATCGCAAGGCCTGCAAAGATCCCTACAAACATACAAAGCGTTGCGGAAGCACTGCCCGATTCAAAGGCACTGCGAATAAAGTTCATCAGCAAAAATCCGTAGATCGTCTGCGTCAAGGGCGCTCCCGAAAAGGCAACCATCATAAAAGGCGCTTGTTTCCCGTTCGCGTAGCACTTTTTCCAAGCACCGACCGAAGACATCGCCGCATATCCCGCTCCGAATGCCGAGCCTATGGCCGCCAATCCCAATGCGCACGCCATACCAATATACTGTATTTCCATAATTCCTCCAAAATGTCAGTTATTCCTTTCTTTTTTTAATTCACGGAACGGATTATAGGCGATCCCCGACCACTCCATTCCAAGCTGTCCGGAAAATTCCAGAAGATTCAGCCGTACACCATGCACGACTACGGATAAAAATCCCATTACAATATTCAGTGCATGACCTATGATCATGATTACTATCCCCACGATCACAAGCGCGCCCCCGAATCCAGATGCCATATCGTTAAAGCTCTGCGCGATTGCCAAAGACGCCATTCCCACGGCAAACAGCCTTATATAACTCATCACGTTCCCGAACGCCGATATCGTATCCAAAAACGTCGTAAATGCGTTGCCAAGCCCCGCTTTCAGTCCCTGCGCAAACGTCTTGTCGGCAGACATCCCGCCAAACAATATTACCAGCACAAAGCCTGCACCGATCACAGATGCGACAACCGCCAAATTGATCGTTTCTCCGATCACCAGATACAGCACCATGAAGTACAACGCACTCACCGAAAGCAACCATCCCAGATCTGCGATCCAGCTTAGATTATGACGGCATAGCTTGCGTCTTATATTCATGATACACGCAAGCGCCAACTGCACAACGCCTATGGAAAAACAGAATTTCATCACATTGTTCTGCGCCTGCGTTGCCGTCACACCAAAATATTCGGGATAGTTCGCGATTTGCGGAATTACGAGCGCTTTCAAAAACGGAACACGCATTGCTCCTTCCAGTCCGAACCATGTACCGGTCAGCGCGCCCCAAACGATCGTTGCCGCCGACAAAAGATATAAAAGCAAGGTAACGTTTGTGAGTTTTTTCATCCTTACATTCAATACCACCGTTCCGACCAAAAACAGCACACCGTACCCCGCATCCCCGATGATCATGGCAAAGAACAGCGCAAAAAATGCCAAAAACCAAAACGATATATCGTATTCCCTGTACCCCGGAACCGTTCCCAAAACAGTAAACAGCGGCTTGATCAGCGACGTAACTTTGTTATAATGTATTTTTGTCGGAACATTCGGATCGTTTTCATCCGCATCGTCCATGCACCACGCCCAGTTATGTTCTTTCGCGGCTTTCGAAAACTTCTCCGTTTCCGTTTCGGGTATATACCCCGTTATCCACACAAGTCCGCTCTCCCTGCTGAGCGACGCGTCCGCCGACGAATATTCCACGGCATTCTGCATTTTCAGCAACTGATCCGCATAACTTTTCAGATACTTTGCCGATTCGCTCAAGACCCGATCGCATTCCGCTATCTCCGTCCTGCAATCCGCAGCTTCCCTTTCAAGCTGTAACAGTCCCTTTTCGGGCAGCTGAAATTCGCTCGCCTGCAGCATCGCATCGGGTTTCCCGATCACCGCCACCGTCTCCATCTTTTCCATCGGCTTCAGACGGACAAACCGCACTTCTTCATTCTTGCAAAGTGCACGCAGTTCCTTTTTGTCCAAACGGTAAAAATGCAGTTCTAAAACTTCCGATAATTCTCTGACGGTCTGCGGGTCAAAATCCCCCC
>CATYEP010000190.1 GCA_958405585.1 uncultured Eubacteriales bacterium | reverse complement strand
GTCGCCATAAATCCGTTCCATTTCCCTACCGCCAACCACAGCGCGATCGTAGCGAGAACAGGCTTCGACAACGGCATATAAATGAGCAACCATATGCGAATTTCCCCCGCTCCGTCAATATAAGCCGACTCACGCATAGCAGGATCTATCCCTTTAAAAAAATTGGAAATAATAATGGTATTGTAAACCGAAAAGAGAGAAGGGATAATATAGACCCAAAACGTATCGTACAATCCCAGCTGGCGCATCAATAAGTAACTCGGAATCATTCCGCCGCTGAAAAACATAGTCACCAGCGAAAAGTTCCAGAAAAACCCGCGGAATTTCAAGTCTTTCTGACTCATCGCATATGCAACGAAACTCGTAAACAACAATGCTCCGCTCGTTCCGAGCACAGTGACCGCAAAAGTCCGCAACAAAGATTCAAAAAACAGAGAATCGGAAATAATGACTATATAATTTGCAAGCGTAAATACCCGAGGAAACAACCAGACACCGCCGTACCCGTAATCTATGCCGTTATTAAACGAACCGGCAATGACGAAGATAAACGGATATAAAGTCATCAAAGTCAGCAATATAAGAATACTTACGATGATCACATCCGCGTAATTGGTCTTATACATACTGACCGAATTTCGTTTTATCATCAGAATACCCCCCGTCCCGTGATCCTTTTACTGATAAAATTGCTGCCCAACAGCAATATGACCGAAATCACCCCGTCGCTCAGAGAAAGCACGGTCGCTGTTGACCATTTTGACCGCGTAAACGACAGTTCATAGGCATAAGTCGCAAGCACTCGTGAAACGCTTATATCGTCTTTTGATTCGAAAACATAAAACTGTTCAAATGAATTCCCAAGAATATTAGAGATCTTCAGTAAAAGAAAAACTGTGATTGTAGAGGAAATCAACGGCAATGTGATTTTGATCGCTCTCGTCCATCGGTTGGCTCCGTCTATGACCGCTGCCTCATACAATTCCTGATCGATACCTACGATCGCTGCCGTATAAACGATCGACCCCCAACCGAAACCTTTCAATACCGAAGCAATAATGATTTTTGGATAAAAAAACTGAGATAAATTCAGATCCACCGGATTCTCTTTGGTAGACAGTCCCAATGCTTCCAAAATTGGATTGATTATTCCCGTATCCGACGCCGTAAGAGAAATAATGATACCTCCGAAGACTGTCCAAGAAAGAAAATGCGGAAAATTACAAATAGTTTGAATGCCGCTTTTAAGTGCTTTAATCCTCACTTCATTCATCAACAACGCAAAAATGATCGGCATCGGAAAACCAAAAATCATCATCAATATATTGATCTTGAGCGTATTGAAAAAAGTCTGCCAAAATATTTCGTCCGTATACAGCGTCGTAAAGTTTTCCAACGTCCATTCGCCAGCGAGAATGGAACGCATAAGGTTCATGGAGCGATCCCCGTCTTTGAACGCAAGCACCAGCCCGAACATCGGACAATACGCAAATATTACCAAAAATACAGCGCCCGCACACGCCATGAGGAATAAGATTCTGTCGCGTTTTGTCCAGCTTTTACGTTTTCGCATAATTTTTGTATCCACTTTTCAACCTCTCTGCTACGAACAAATCTCCACCGGCTGTGAGGATATGCGATTCCCGTGCTCATCCGTTACAAATACATAATAATGCTTTGCCCCTTCCGGAACAGTAAAGCGTATTGCACCGTTTTCGACCTGCAACTCGTCTATATTCCACACCGTGTCTGCATTCAATCCTTCATCAGTTGCATAATACAACGATGCCGACACGATTTTCCCTTTTGTTTCATCGAACTTGACCGACGAAGATGTTTCGGACGGCGCCTCGAGCATGGTCGGCAAGGCGCTTTCTTCCCCGAAAACAATATTGTCACAGAAAATTTCTATTTCACGAACAGACATATATTCCTTGTGATTGTGCGTCATATCCTGAATAAACAGAAATTGTTTATATTTTAACGGTTTGGCACAATTCGCAAGAACTTCCAACGAAAAAGCGTGATCCGCCTGTCCGCTCACAAACAAAAACGGAGCGGTACATTTCTCCAGCGGTTGAACGTCATCCCATAATTCTACGGCGCGGGGCTGTTTGTCGATCGCAATCCCCTCTCTCGATGCGGTGCCGGAAAGCCCTATACTCCCGTAAACAGGCACGACAAACGCAAGGCGATCGTCATACTTTGCCGCCCCCGACACGATCACGCTCCCCCACGATATTCCAAGGCAACCGATCTTCGTAGCATCTACCTGCGGCATTTGCGCCAAAAACGTGACAGATGCCACCACATCTGATATGGCGTGATACATCCACTGTTCTTCTATCGGGTACTCACTGTCCAAAAACGAACCATTTCTGGTCGGGCCATGCGGTCTCGGACTTACCGTTGACTGCACAGAAGTAGATGTCGCCCCAGGCAATTCGGGAACCCTTCCTTCGGTATCAATTGAAATAGCCGCATACCCAAGCCCCGACCAATAATTGACCCAATCCGCAAAAGCAGTACCTCCGCCGCCGTGTACCAGCACGATCCCCGGCACGGGTTTTTCCGGCGTCGCGGTTTCGGGAATATTCACATAGGCGAAAAAGCTTGTCTTTTCCCCTTTATAATCGACACTTTCAATAAAATACGCCTGCGCATTATATTGCGTATAATCGTAACTGACTGCACGCTTGGCAACGGATTTTGTCCAAAGTTCACTGGGAAATTGCACCTCTCCTTCCGAATACAACTGCCTATCCGTCACTACGTTTTCCTTTTTCGGATAGATCGAGTGATTTTTTTCTTCCGGTAGCTCCCCTTCCGGTTTTGCGCAGCCCAACAAGCTCAAAATCATGAACACCCCCAATATCAAACATATTACTTTCTTCATACCTTTTTTCTCCTAAATATCAAGATACCGGTAGCAGCCATTGCCGCTGCGGATACATAACCAACGGTCATATCCATGCCAGCACTGCAGCCCTTGCCCTGCGCAGCAGCATCCGTCTTTTTATAAACGAGATCCATCGTTATATTGCCGACTATGCCAACCGCGATCACTTCATTATCACCGGTGAAAGTATATCCGTCGATCACGCCGTCTTTGCGAAGATCGATGATCAAATATGTATGTAACGTCGCAGGATAAGAAATTGTATCTTTGATCTTATTTCCTTGTTCATCAAAGAAATTCACTTTAACGGTATAGACGATTTCTTTATAGATCATCGTAATCACCGTATCTTCGGTAATTTTACCCGCAATCGGTTTATCCGACGTCGAATATGTATATCCGGTGATCTGTTTAATCGGGATCGAATAAGAAGAGGAGACCTGCAAGTTATCTTCACAAGCCAGCTCGTTCCCATCCTCATCCACATAGCGAACCGTCAAAGAATATATTTCCGCTGCCTGAACCTCCTGCCCCTGAACCCCGAACGCAATTCCGACCGTTCCCAACGCAATCGCAATCAACAG
>CATYEP010000189.1 GCA_958405585.1 uncultured Eubacteriales bacterium | reverse complement strand
AACAAAGCTGAATTGATGTCGAAGAAAGATAAATTTATTTTCGGGAATATCAAGGATGGCGGGAATATTGAAGGTGCCGTCAGCCGTGGGATCCCGAAAGAAGTTGCTGCGAAAATTTTTGGCGACATGGAAAGTTTTGCAAGCTATGCTTTTAACAAAGCGCACGCAACATGTTACGCTGTGCTTGCATATCGAACGGCATATCTGAAAAGATTTTATCCGAAGGAATTTCTGGCCGCGATCCTGAATAACCGTATCGACAAGATCGACGAGGTTTCCAAATATATCGTATATCTCAAAGAAAAAAATATTCTTGTATTGCAGCCGGATGTCAACAAAAGTAAGACTTTCTTTTCGGTGCAGGGAAACGGCGTTCGCTTCGGATTGAGTGCATTGAAAGGCGTCGGCGTAAATGCTACGCATTCCATCATAAAGGAACGGGAAGATCATGGTGAGTTCAAGAATTTCCCTGATTTTGTTTTCCGCTGTGCGGCATTTTTAAATAAGAGAATGTTGGAAGGGCTGATCTGCGCCGGTGCGTTTGATTGTTTTGGGGTCAATCGTGCGCAACTGCTTCTGATCTATGAAAGCGTGTTGGATCGCGCCAATAAAATCTCCAAACAGAAACAAAGCATGCAAATGAGCCTGTTCGGGGATATTATTGAAGAAGATAACACGGATATAGAATATCCGAATGTTCCGGAATTGGAGACGAGCGAGAAACTTGCAAAGGAGAAGGCTGTACTCGGAGTTTATGTCAGCGGGCATCCTTTTGAAAAATATTCTTCCGAGTTTAAGGATTGCACTTTTTCCTGTCTGAAACTTCAGAATTTTGAAGAAGATGAGGACGGGCGCAAAACCTATCCGGAATTGACGGACGGCTCGACGGTAACAATGGGCGGGATCATCGGTTCTTATAAAAAGATCAATACGCGTTCCGGATCGACCATGGCTTTTATTTCGGTGGAAGATTTATACGGAAGCATTGAATGTGTTGCATTTCCCAATGTTTACGATAAGATCAAATCGCTTGTTGTTGCGGATAAAGTTGTTCTGGTTTCCGGTAAAATGCAGTTGGATGAGGAAAAGGCTCCGGTCATTATTCTTGATAAAATGCAGGAGCATACGAGCGGTGGGGCCCAGGAAAGCGGTAATTCATCCGAGACGGCAAAACCCGCAAAGCCGAAAGAACATGCTTTGTGGCTGAATGCATCCAATCTGACGGAAGAAGAGTTTGACGAACTTATTTCGCTGTTTGAACATTACGGAAACGGAGATTCGGTTGTTAAAATAAAGAGGGGTACAAAATGCTATCGGATGGATCGGGTCAATGATTGCCGTGGATTGCGGGGTGAATTGTATCTTTATTTGACGGATAAAGAGATTGTTCAAGTCTGAATTATCGTTGAGATTGACAAAAAATGTTAGAAATTCTAACAAATGAGCATAGTTTTTATATCCCTGTAGAATTTGCTTTTATTTTTATGAACAATTTGTTATAATAAAGAGGCAGTCGGATAAATTTAATTTGCAAGGGTTTTGCTTGTTTGGAGGATTGTTATGAAACGAATTGGTGTATTGACGAGCGGTGGCGACGCGCCGGGAATGAATGCTTGTATCAGGGCGGTAGTCAGGACGGCAAAATATTTCGGAATGGAAATTTTCGGCATCCGTCAAGGTTATGCCGGGCTTATCAATGACGATATGGTCGAAATGGAAATGCGCAGCGTTTCCGATATTGTGCAACGCGGCGGTACGATGCTTAGAACAGCACGCTGTGTTGAGATGTATACGGTCGAAGGACAGAAACAGGCGGTCAAAACGCTGAATAATCGCGGGATTGAAGGGCTTGTCGTTATCGGCGGTGACGGATCATTCCGCGGTGCAAAGTGTCTGAGTGAAGAGTATGGAATACCGACGATCGGTATTCCCGGAACGATCGATAATGATCTGGAATACACGGATTATACACTTGGCTTTGATACTTCGGTCAACACATGTCTGGACATTATCAATAAACTTCGTGATACGATGACTTCTCACGAACGTATCAGTGTTGTGGAAGTAATGGGACGCCGCTGCGGCGATATCGCACTGTATTCGGGAATAGCGAGCGGCGCTGAAATTATTATTGTTCCGGAGATCGCTTACGACATGGAAGATGTCGTCTTGCGGATCAATCGGAGCCGTGCAAACGGAAAGCATAGCAATATTATTGTTCTTGCAGAGGGCGTTTCTACGGCGGACGAATTTTCTAAAAAGTTGCAGGCGATGACAACGTATTCTGTGCGCGGTACGACGATCGGACACGTACAGCGCGGCGGGTCTCCTTCCATGGCTGACCGCATGCTTGCAGCCCAATTCGGCAATAAGGCAGTGCGTTTGCTTAAGGACGGGATCGGAAACCGTGTCGTCGGTATCCATAAAAACGAGATCATTGATATGGATATTATTGAAGCGGTCAGCATGAAGAAAAAATTCAATTACGAGCTTTATGAAACATTGCAGATGATTTCCATGTAATAAAAAGCGGTTCGCAGTGCGAACCGCTTTTTTATCTTCTGCAGGCAAAATTGACTGTAAAATTAAGAGAAATTGCGAAGTTTTATAATATTTTGTAAAATCCGATAAACAAATTGAATCATTTTCTTTTAACGAAATAAAAAAATCAAAAAAAGTGCAAAATAATTTAAATATTGTCTTGAAATTCTGCTGAATATGTAATATAATTAAGTATGGAGAAATGTGTGCGGCTATCATTTTTACGCAGTTTGATAGACTGTTTTGTTTAAAGATCTGCACAAAAAAATTCAGGATTGGAGAATTAAAATGATTCTTACGGTTTGTTTGAACCCTTGTACGGATGTTACGATCGAAGTTGATTCGCTGAACGTAGGAAAAATAAATCATGTGAAAAATAAGACTCTTAGTTTTACGGGTGCGGCATTGAATGTTGCAATCGGGGTCGCTCGTTTGAAAGGGAAGAGCCATGCTACCGGTTTTATGTACAACGAAAACGGATCTTTGTTCGAACAGGCTTTGGATCGTGAAGGCGTTCCGAGTGTTTTTGTCTGGAATAAAGGGCGTGTGCGTGAGAATTATAAATTTATTGACAATAAGTCCATGTTGACAGAAGTCAATGATGTCGGCGAAAACATCAGTGAAAACAAGCAAGCTGAACTGATCGAGCTTGTTGCAAATTTATCCAAAAGCAGCAATGTTTTGGTTATATCGGGGAGTTTGCCGCAAGGGGTAAACAGCGAATATTACGGAAAACTTTTTTCGGTTGCTGCACCGCAGACTTTAAAGATCGCCGATACGGAAGGTCCTCGTTTGCTTTCGGCGTTGCAGGCGGATCTGGATCTTGTAAAACCAAATCGCGATGAATTGGAGAGCACTTTAAAAACAGAATTTAAGACGCGCGACGATTTATTGAAAGGTTGTTACACGTTATTGGATAAAGGTGCTAAGCGGGTTTTGCTGTCT
>CATYEP010000188.1 GCA_958405585.1 uncultured Eubacteriales bacterium | reverse complement strand
TTTTCCGCTTTGAGCTGGAAATATGCCTTCGGATGCGCGCAAACGGGGCAAACTTCGGGAGCTTTTCTTCCGATCACGATATGACCGCAGTTGGAGCACTGCCAGATGCATTCTTCGTCACGGGAGAATACGAGTTCGTTTTTAACGTTGTCCAGAAGTGCGAGATAACGTTTCTCATGTTCTTTTTCGATTTTGGCGACCTGTTCGAACAGGAAAGCGATATGATCGAATCCTTCTTCGCGCGCTTCTTTAGCGAAAGTGGCGTACATGTCCGTCCATTCATAATTTTCGCCTGCTGCCGCGTCGAGCAGGTTTTCTTCGGTGGATGCGATATCGCCGCCATGAAGAAGTTTGAACCAGATTTTTGCGTGTTCTTTTTCGTTGTTAGCTGTTTCTTCAAACAGATTTGCGATCTGTACGAATCCGTCTTTTTTCGCTTTGCTTGCATAATACGTATATTTGTTGCGCGCCTGGGATTCGCCTGCGAATGCAGCCTGCAGATTTGCTTCCGTCTTTGTGCCTTTGAGTTCTTTTGCCATAGTTATAATCTCCTTATTTTTCTTTATTCTTACATTCGGAACATATTCCGATGAATTCAAGGTTAAGTCTTTCGATCGTAAAACCGTTATCCTGTAAAGGTTTGGATCTGTAATTCGGAACGGGAATATCGGCGTCGATCAGTTTTCCGCATACTCTGCATCGCAGGTGATAGTGTTCCCGGATGCGAAAGTCAAATTTGTCGGGCCCGTCGCCCGTTTCGATTTTCAGAATTTCATTCTGCGCGGCGAGCAGATTCAGGTTTCGGTATACGGTCGCTTTGCTGATGTGCGGATGTTTTGTTATGATCTCTTCGTAAACCTGCTCGGCATCCGGATGATCAAGATTCCGCACGGTATCCAGTACCAGTTTTCTCTGAATCGTGTTTCTTCTTTCCATTTCTTTCCTTATTGATAATTATTATCTATAAGTATTATATCACAAAAAAATTTTTTGTCAAGATGTTTTTTAAACTTTTTTAGAGATATTGACAAAAGAGCAGAGCATGATTTATAATATAGGAAAAGGGCAGGCTGACAGGGGAAGTGAGAAAGTATGAATTACGAGAATACGGAGCTATACTTTTTAGAAAAAGATGTCAAGCGTAATTTCGGAGATGAACTTGGGCAAAAGATATACAATCGTTCAGCGAAACTGAATGCGGAGCTTTCGGTAACGACGGATTATAAGAAAAGTCCGACGTTTGAGCGGCAGCTGACACGTTTGGTATTTCCTGTAATGGCGTACTATAAAACTCTGTTGGCGTTCGGGTACAGGAAAGATGCGGCGCTGGGGCTGGTTCGGACGGAAGTGGAGCGAGCGGCGCAGGAGAGCGGTGAAGTTCTGGCGAATCAGATGCGGCCGATCTTCCCGTTCCGGGCGTTTAAAGGAAATATTAAAAATTTTATAGAGTACAAATTTCCTTCGTGCGTATGGAAGACTGCGAACCTGAATGTAAAGGGCAGCTGTATCCGATTTGAAGTGCAGGAATGTTTTTATTGTACGATGACTGAGAAATTCGGCTGTCCGGAGCTGGGGGAGATTTTCTGCGAATACGAAAAAAATGCCTTTGACGGGATGTTGCCGCAGGTTCGCTGTGAGAGGGGCGGAATGATCGCTACGGGGCATGACGTATGTGAATATTGTTTCCGGAAAGGAGAGCGTAAAAAGAAATAAAGAGCGACAGCCGCGCGATACCCGCGCGGCTGTCTTTTGCGGTACAGACCAAAATATCGGCGGAGCAAAAAAGATTTTTGCTCCGTTTTTTGCAGGTGCGGTACGAAGGCAGTGGCTGTGTGAAAATAGTTTGTAGTTCAAATGTTTTTTAGAAGAAAGGTTTTTCAACGACATAGAAACGGCAGGAAGACCGCGCATAAAATTTGCGCGGACTTCCTGCTTTGGAAATTTAAGGAAATAGGCGCGGCACGCAAAAAATTTTTTGCGTGCCGCGGTATAATAAAATTTAAGCGGAGCAGAGAATAAACCAACAAAATTTTAGAGGCAGGAAAAAAATGAATTAGAAACAGCGCGGTTGGAAATTTAAAGGAGAGGCGCGCAAAAAAATGCGCGCCTCTCCTCAGAAATCGCAATTTAAGAGGATTTTCCGCAAGTGATCCGACAGAAAGAAACGGCGCAGCAAAAAGCTGCGCCGCCATAGTTTTTAATATTTTGGATCTGTCCGCAAGAAACGGGCAGAAGACATTTAAGCAGTGCAAAAAAAGTTATGCTTTGTCGTTGCTGCCGAGAACGTCCATGATCTTGTGTTTGACGATTTCTTTGACTGCCGCACGCGCATCGCCGAGATATTGTCTGGGATCGAAGTGGTCGGGGTGTTCAAAGAAATGTTTACGGATGGCAGCAGTGCAGGCGACGCGGAGATCGGAGTCGATGTTGATCTTGCAGACAGCCATGGAAGCTGCTTTGCGGAGCATTTCTTCGGGGATGCCGATTGCGTCGGGCATTTTGCCGCCGTACTGGTTGATGATCGCAACGCGATCCTGCGGAACGGAAGATGCACCGTGCAGGACGATCGGGAAGCCGGGCAGGCGTTTGCCGACTTCTTCGAGGATGTCGAAACGCAGCTGCGGTTTCTGGCCGGGTTTGAATTTGTAAGCGCCGTGGCTTGTCCCGATTGCGATCGCAAGGGAATCGCACCCGGTTTTTTCGGTAAATTCGCAAACTTCGTCGGGCTGCGTGAAATTAGCGTCCTCGGCTTTGACGTTGACGGCGTCTTCGATGCCGGCGAGCTGTCCGAGTTCCGCTTCCACGACGACGCCGCGGTCATGTGCGTACTGAACGACTTTTTTCGTGATCTCAATATTTTCCTTAAAAGCGTGATGGGATGCGTCGATCATGACGGAAGTGAAGCCGTCGTCGATCGCGGATTTGCAAGCTTCGAAGTCGGCGCCGTGGTCGAGGTGCATGACGATGGGAAGTCCCGTCGTTTCGACAGCCGCCTCGATCAGGTGTTTGAGATAGACGGGGTTGGCATATTTTCTTGCGCCTGCGGAAACCTGCAGGATGAGCGGGGAATTGCATTCCTTGCCGGCTTCAACGATACCCTGGATGGTTTCCATGTTGTTGACGTTGAATGCACCGATCGCATAGCCGCCCTTATACGCTTTTTTAAACATTTCGGTAGAAGTAACCAAAGGCATAAAACAGATCCTCCGTAAATTTTTTATCCTTATCTATTTTACAATAAAAGCGGGCAAAAAGCAATATAATTTAAAAAATAACTTGAAATTGCTTTATAAATTTTTGTCGGAGTATTATAATATAAAGGATAAAGAAAGATTTTTCCGGACGGGAACACGTACGGACGAGGAGGCTTAAAAATGAGAGATCCGAGGATCGAAAAGTTGGCGGATGTACTGGTGAATTATTCGGTACATTGTCAGAAAGGTGAAAAGGTGCTGATCGAAGCGAGGGGGATCGACCATGAGCTGGTCAATG
>CATYEP010000187.1 GCA_958405585.1 uncultured Eubacteriales bacterium | reverse complement strand
AAGTCATAGACGCAAACGGGGAGCTCAATGTGACAAATCTCCGATACGCACGGTGTACGGATGTGTATATTTTATGCGGTCAGGGCGAAGAAGAGTATGCGCCGCGCTTTACGTACCGCGGCTTCTGTTTTGCGGAAGTATCCGTCGATGGCAAAGCGGAAATTTTGAGCGTAATGGGCGAATACATAAAGACGGGTGTTAAACAGATCGGTTCGTTCAAGTGCTCGGATCCGATCCTAAATCGGTTGCATCAGAATATTTTGGATACGGAAGGAGGCAATCAGAACGGCACGCTGACAGACTGCAATCAGCGCAATGAGCGTTTCGGCTGGTTGAACGACCTCTGTTCGAGAATTTATCAAGTCGTCAACAATTACGATATGAGTGTTTTTCTGGAAAAAATACTCGAAGATATTACGGACACTATGGACGAAAAGGGCGCCATAGCGGATACAGCGCCGAATTTCTTTATCGGTAGTCGGCCGAGTGAGCCTGCGGCTGTTTGCTATCTGCTTGCTGCTCGGTTTTTATACGATCGGTACGGCAACAAACAAGTGGTGGAGCAGTATTATCCGTATTTTTGTAAGCTGGTGGATTTTTTCTACAATATGACGGAAGACGGCATCCTGTATTTTTCTAGATATGGCGACTGGGTACCTCCTTATGTCAATAGTGAAAAGGATATTCGGCGCAATACATATGCGCAGACTGGTGCATTTTCTACGGAAATCATGTATTGGTATTTGACGGAGATCATGCATCTTGCTGAAATTCTCGGACGAAAAAGTGATGCCGTTGCTTATGCAGAAAAAGCGGCATTCGTACGGAGAAAGTTCAACGAAAAATTTTATAATGAGAATACGGGTGTGTACGGATCCGGAACGCAGACCGAAAATGTTTTGCCTATCGTGCTTGATATGATACCTCAGGATCGCAAAGAAAAGCTCGTGCGTGCTATGGTCAATGACGTTATACGGCTAGGGTATCATTCTTCTTGCGGAAATATAGCGTACCGACCTCTGTTTACGGCATTGATGGAGGCAGGAGAGGATGAACTGATCCAAAAGATCCTCGTCAATAAAGAATATCCCGGCTGGGGTTATATGGTTGCGCAAGGAGCTATTTCCGTTTGGGAACGCTGGGAAAAAGATATTCAGCATCTTGCGATGCAATCTCTGGCGCATCCTATGTTCGGCAGTTACGACGTATGGTTTTATGAAGGGCTTGGCGGGATACGTTTACGTGAATATTGCCGCGGTATTTCGGAATTTGTCTTGCATCCCCGTTTTAACAAAGGAATAGATTTTGTGGAATGTTCTCTCGAAACAGTGCACGGCATGATTTCCAGCAACTGGAAGAGGGAGGACGGGAGTGTGCGATACAGTTTTACGGTACCGCCGAATACTGTCTGCAAATTATATCTTGATATGTCGCCGAAAGAGCTCCCGGACGGTATCGTCGCACAGCAGGACGGGTACCTTTGCGGATCGGGCAGTTATTGCATAGAATTGAAATATCGACCGGAGGAAAACCATGATTGTAAACGGCAATTATCCGACTATGGTTACGCCATATGATCGTGACGGAAATATCGACCGTAAAACGGTCAGAAATTTGACAGAATGGTATTGGCGGCAAAATTGTGCAGGTGTTTTTTCCGTATGCCAGTCAAGCGAGGTTTTTTATCTTACTTTGCGTGAAAAGATCGCGCTGAACGCCGCAGTGACAGAATGTGCGCGTGAATTGAACGACCGCGGCGAACGAAAGTATTTTTCGGTAGTTGCCTCGGGTCATACGTCGGAATGTATTGCTGCGCAGGCGGAGGAGCTTGCGGCGATGTGGGAAACTGGACCCGATGCAGTCGTGCTGATCACAAACCGCCTGGATATAGCAGATACATCGGAGGAAAAATGGTGTGAGGATCTTCACAAAATGCTCGATCTTTTGCCGAAGGATATAAAGTTGGGCTTATACGAGGCACCTGTTCCCTATAAAAGACTATTGACGCCCAAAATGCTTTCTGAGTGTGCCAAAGACGACAGATTTGTCTTTTTCAAAGATACCTGCTGTGATGCGGACACGATAAGGTCGCGCTGTGCATTGTTAAAAGGCAGTGCGCTTAAACTGTTCAATGCAAACGCGCAGACGCTATCTCTTTCACTCGCGGACGGGGCGAGTGGTTATTGCGGGATTATGAGTAATTTTATTCCTGCGCTCATAAACCGCATTTGTGAAAATTATTCGGATGCTGACGTGCAGGAGATACAGGATTTTGTCGGAATAGCGGCTTTTACGGAATATTTGCACTATCCCGTGACTGCAAAATATTATTTGAATAAATATGCGGGTGTGGCTATGCGAACGGAAAGCCGAAGCAGAAGATTAAAGGAATTACCTGCTTACGACTGTTTTGTTATGGACAGTCTGTATCGTGCGGCAAATAGATATGAACGGTAAAAAGGGGAGGAGCTAATGAAAAAACGATTTTTAGCAATATGTTGTTCGCTGTTGCTCTGTTTTAGTGTCGGCTGTGCGTCGGGCGGGCAAACGGTTACTCCGGATGAAAATCCGAAATTAGCGCAAAAAGGAGAATGGATGGACGTTACAGAATATGATCGTGAGGCGTATTTGATCCCGTATTGGCATACGCGTGAAGTATACAATGAAACAGTGTTGTTTGTGGGTGAAGAAGATGCCGCTTCGCTTTTATATACCCCTTCGGAAATTGTCAGTGTGCGCAACTATGGCCTAAATATTGTGTATGAAGAGGGAAAGGATTATGTGTTTAAAAACGGCAAGCTTTGTAGACTGCCTGATTCGGCGATCCCGTATATGGAAGTCAATGAATATTATCGCAAGATGCCAGACAGTACCGTGTTAGAAGTTCGCAAAGAGTATGTGGATATGGAATTGTCCGGTGTACGGTATTTGAAATACGGCGAAACCGATACTTTCACGAAATATCAGATAGCCGTTTCTTATAAACACGACAGTCCTTGGCGGGGGACTCGTGTGAGCGGCTATAAGGAAAAATTTGATTCCTTTTTCAGCAAAGCAAAGAGCGGTAATGCCAAAATACTCTTTTTCGGAGACAGTATCACTGTTGGCTGCAATGCGAGCGGAACGGCTCAGGGCGGGAACATAAGCCCATTCTGTGAAAGTTGGCCGATCATGGTGACGGAGTATTTGCAAGATAAACTGGATTGCACGTTAACCTATGTCAACAAAGCGATTGGCGGCACGAATACACGTCAGGGGTTGGATAGATTTGATGCGGACGTTATCCCAGAATCTCCTGATTTGCTTGTGATTGCCTACGGTATGAATGACAGAAAAACACCCGTTGAAACATATCGTGTGCAGATTCAGCAGATGATTGAGAGGTATCATGCGGCGGTGCCGGAAGGAAATGTTTTGCTTGTATCGCCGATGTTGCCGAACATTGAGAGCAATTGGTATGAGAATCAGGAAAAGTTTGAACCTGTTCTTGCACAACTGGCGGAAGAATATGCTTTCTGTGC
>CATYEP010000186.1 GCA_958405585.1 uncultured Eubacteriales bacterium | reverse complement strand
ATCGTTGCCTATGAAAATGCATCCAAACGCAAGCGGCTGGGAGTTCTTGCAGGGACGTTGGATGAACAGGGCGCAGTTTCGGACGAAACGGCTTATGAGATGGCGGCGGGGCTGTTGGCAACGGGAGAATGTTCTGTCGTGCTTTCCACGACGGGCATTGCAGGGCCAGCTTCCGACAATACAAATAAGCCGGTAGGTCTTTGTTATATTGCAGCGGGAACGAAAGAAGCGATTTACGTATATAAGTATATGTTTAAGGGGACGCGGGCGGAGATCACGCACAGAGCGATCACGCAGGCATTGTTTTTGTTATATAAACAGATCAAATGAACACAGAAAAAAATAATCGGAGAGATTTTGCATGGATAACGAAAAACTCAAAGCATTGGATCAAGTATTGGCGCAGATCGAAAAGCATTATGGCAAGGGAGCCATAATGAAACTGGGTGATGCGGCAGGTAACACGGATATCGAAGTGATACCGACGGGGTGCCTTTCGCTGGATATAGCGCTTGGGATCGGCGGCCTTCCTCGCGGCAGGATCATTGAAATTTTCGGGCCGGAGTCATCCGGTAAAACGACGGTAGCGCTTCATGCGATTGCGCAGATCCAGAAGATAGGCGGTATTGCGGCGTTTGTGGATGCCGAACATGCCTTGGATCCTGTTTATGCAAAAAAGTTGGGTGTTGACCTTGATAACCTGTATGTATCCCAGCCGGATACGGGAGAACAGGCATTGGATATTACCGATTCGCTGGTTCGTAGCGGAGCGGTAGATCTGATCGTCATTGACTCGGTTGCGGCTTTGACGCCGAAGGCAGAAATTGAGGGCGATATGGGCGATTCGCATGTCGGTCTGCAGGCGCGCCTGATGTCGCAGGCATTGCGTAAACTGACGGGTATCATCAACAAATCGCATACGTGCGTCATTTTTATCAACCAATTGCGTGAGAAAGTCGGGGTTATGTTTGGAAATCCGGAAACGACGCCTGGCGGCAAGGCGTTGAAATTCTATGCAAGCGTGCGCATCGATGTCCGCAAAGCAGATGCTTTGAAAGACAGTGAAGGCATTATGGGAAATCGTACAAAGGCGAAGATCGTTAAAAACAAGCTTGCGCCTCCGTTTAAAACGGCGGAATTTGATATCCTTTACGGTGAAGGTATTTCACAGGAAGGATGCCTGATCGATCTCGGCTGCGCTTGTGATGTGATCGTGAAGAGCGGTGCATGGTTCTCGTATGACGGGGAAAAGGTGGCACAAGGCAGAGAACGCATGCGCGAATGGCTGAAAAAGAATCCCGAAAAGGCGCAGGAGATCGAAGCAAAGATCCGTGCTGCTTACAAGCCTGCAAAAGAAGAGCCTGTGGATGAGAAGGACGAAGAGGACGAGGAAGAATAATTTCCGATGAAATACGGGTTTATAAAAGCGGCTGCGGCAACGCCGTCGATCAGGGTCGCCGATACGAAATTCAATGCCGCATCGATTCTGGACTGCTGTAAAGAAGCTGCGCAGTCAGGAGTTGAATTGCTGGTATTTCCGGAATTATGCATATGCGGTTATACTTGCGGTGATCTTTTCGGTCAGGACGTACTTTTGCAAGGGGCAATGTCGGCATTGGAAGCCGTTGCGGAGCAGACGAAAAACTACAATATTTTGATTTTTGTCGGGGTACCGTTCAAAATGGACGGAGTACTGTACAATTGTGCTGCAGCAATAAACGGCGGAAAGGTAATAGCGCTCATACCGAAGCGGCATTTACCGAATTATGCTGAATTTTATGAGAAGCGCAATTTTCAACCGTATGTGGGCGAAAACAGGACGGTAGAGTTCTGCGGATATGAAGTTCCGTTCGGTACGAAGATCGTGCTGCGCTCGAAAGATGATCCGGATTTTTCGGTAGCGGCGGAACTTTGTGAAGATCTGTGGGTGCCGGCGCCGCCGTCGGTTTCGCATGCTTTGGCGGGAGCCAATATTATAGTAAATCTGTCTGCGAGCGACGAAACGGCAGGCAAGGCGGAATATCGCAGACTGTTGGTGAAAGCGCAGTCGGCAAAGACGGTATGCGGGTATGTGTATGCGGATGCAGGCGAAGGCGAATCGACGACGGACATGGTATTTTCCGGTCACAATATGATTTGTGAAAACGGAGAACTTTTGTGTGAGAATGAGCCGTTTTCGGGGCGCAGGCTTGCCGTATCGGAAATTGATGTCAGCAAGTTGGCGTATGAGCGGCGCAGGATCAATACGTTTTACGATACGGAATCGGTGGAAGGCTATCTATCGGTCGGATTCATTGCAGGGGTTGATTGGCAAGATCTTACACGCAGCTTCCCGCGGTTTCCGTTTGTGCCGCAAGGGGAAGCGCAGCTGTTTGAGCGCGCAGAGCTGATTTTGACGATGCAGGCATCGGGTCTGAAGAAACGTTTAGAGCATACGAGGGCAAAAACAGCGGTTCTCGGCATATCGGGCGGTTTGGACAGTGCGCTTGCTTTGCTTGTTACGGTACGCTCGTTTGATGCTTTGAAGAAAGAGAGGAAGGATATTCTTGCTGTTACGATGCCTTGTTTCGGAACGACAAACAAGACAAAGAGCAATGCTTTGCGGCTGATGAAGGAATTGGGTGTGACATACCGTACCGTTCCGATCGGGGAAGCGGTTCGGCGTCATTTTAAAGATATCGGGCATGACGAATCGGTGCATAATGCGGCTTACGAAAACGCACAGGCACGGATGCGTACGATGGTTTTGATGGATCTTGCAAACGATAACGCGGGTTTGGTGATCGGTACGGGGGACCTGAGCGAACTGGCGTTGGGATGGGCGACGTACAACGGCGATCATATGTCTATGTATGGCGTGAACGCGAGTGTTCCGAAGACTTTGGTAAAATTTCTGATCGCGCATGAAGCGAAGCGATTGGGCGGTAAAGCGGAAAAAGCGCTGACAGATATCATGAATACGGAGATCAGTCCTGAATTGTTGCCCCCCGAAGACGGAAAAATTGTGCAGAAGACTGAAGAACTGGTCGGACCGTATGAATTGCATGACTTTTATTTGTATTATGCGATCCGGTGGGGTTTTCCGCCGTCGAAGGTTTTTTATCTTGCGAAGAATGTTTTTCGGGGTATTTACAGCGATCCCGTATTGAAAAAATGGCTTTTGAATTTTTACAAGCGTTTTTTCTCGCAGCAATTCAAGCGATCCTGTCTGCCGGACGGAGTGAAGGTGGGTTCGGTTACGTTATCTCCGCGCGGAGACTGGCGCATGCCGTCGGATGCGGTGGCGTCGTTGTGGCTGGAAGAAACAGAAAATTTATGACAGAAAAGTTCCTGCATGCATGCAGGAACTTTTTTCATGCTGAGGTCGTAAATTTTTAAGATAGCGTTGACTTTTGTATAAAAATACGTTATAATTAAATAGGTATAAATGATAGGAATGCGTAAATTCGTAAATTTGTGATAAAGAGAGGAGATCGTATCACAAAGGAGCGGAAAGGGGCGCAAACTTAGTTTATATTTAAGTTCATTGTACAGGAGGCTATTCGATGTTTACAGCGAATTTAAGCTCCCTGTTTCTGG
>CATYEP010000185.1 GCA_958405585.1 uncultured Eubacteriales bacterium | reverse complement strand
TGAAAAGGCTTTTGCGGCAGAACAAAGAGGATAAGTGACGAAAGGGATACGGGCAGACGAGGGGCAAAGATTGGTTCGGCATTGAGATCGATGCGGCGGGACGACGGAAGAAAAGCAAAGGATTAAAGCAGACGGTAACCGTTTTCGGTTGACAGAAAAGACGGATTTGATATAATAATCAGGTACAGGCAGCGGCGGTCGGGCGAGAAGGTAATTAAATAAAAAAGAGAGGTAAATGGTATGGAATTTCGGATGGTTCATGAAAATTACAACGTCAGTGATTTGGACCGATCGCTTCGTTTTTATAAAGAGGCGTTGGGGCTGGAAGAAGTCCGAAGGAAGACGACCGAAAATTTTACGATCGTGTTTGTCAAAAATGCAAACAGTGATTTTGAGCTGGAATTGACCTGGCTGAAAGATCATCCGCAGAAATATGATCTGGGGGAATGCGAATTTCATCTTGCGTTCCGTGTGGACGATTTTGAAGGCGCGTACCGCAAACACAGTGAAATGGGCTGTATCTGTTTTGAAAACAAGCAGATGGGGATTTATTTTATCGAAGATCCGGACGGCTACTGGCTGGAAATCATTCCGTCAAAGCGCTGAAATCTGAAACGGCAGGCATGGGTTGGATCTTAAACGGCTGTTTTAAACACAATAAAGATGCGGTGATGGTACAGCAAGAATAGGGGACGGCGCCCGCCTGCTTAAACGCAGGCGGGCGCTATGGTAGTAAAAACTAAATACCGCCGTCCGCAAATGTTTTTGCGGACGGCGGTATTCTTTTCACAAATAAAGTTTTCAGAGCATGCCGCTCAAAAATTATTTGACGAGCATGGCAAGGACGGCTTTGTTCATGTGCAAGCGGTTTTCCGCCTGGTCATACAGAATGGATTGCTGGCCGTCGGCCACTTCGGCGGCGACCTCCTCACCGCGATGAACGGGCATGCAATGCATGAATACGGCGTCGGGTTTTGCGTGGGCCATTACTTCTTTTGTGACCTGGTAACGGGACAAAATCTGTTTTTTATGTTCGTCGTTTTTATCGTTCATGGAAATAAAGACGTCTGTATAGACGATATCCGCGTCCCGTACGGCTTCGTAAATGTCGTCGGTGATGATAACGTTGCTGAACTGCATGCCGCGTTCGACGATCGTGCGGTCGGGACTGTAGCCGTGGGGGCTTGCCAAAGAAATATCCATATTGACTTTCGAACAGCCGAGGATAAGGGAATTGGCGACATTGTTTCCGTCGCCGATGTAAGCGAGTTTCAGATTGTCCAGCCTGCCTTTGACTTCCCAGATTGTGAAAAGGTCGGAGAGGATCTGAATCGGATGTGAGTTGTCGGAGATCCCGTTGATGACGGGTATGGATGTATTGGAAGCGAACTCATGCAAACTTTCGTCATCGAATCCGCGCAGAACGACGGCGGAAATACCGTAGCGTTCCAGCATGACGGCGGTATCGCGGATGCTTTCGCCGCGGGAGAGCTGGGTTTCGTCTTTGGGCAGATAAATAAAATCGCCGCCAAGCTGGCGGATGCCCATTTCAAAAGTTATGCGGGTTCGGGTCGATACATTCCCGAACAGCAGGGCTACCGTTTTTCCGCGCAAAGCGGGCGGGTTTTCCCCGACGCGGAACTTCTTTTTCATCGCCTTGGCGGCATACAGGTATTCAAATATCTCTTCTCCGGTGAGGTCTGCAAGACACAGCAGTCCCGTGTGTGAGGTTTTATATTTCGGTACATATTTATTGATATCCATTGCGTTCTGTTTGCGGAACAAAGAAGTTTGCAGTAAGTCCCGCTCCTTTTTTTTATTATAGCAAATCTGCTGCAAAAATACAACTCCGCAGAGAAAAAATTTCACATATTTGTCATAAAAAGCATAAAAACGCATATTTTACGGACAAAAAAGCCGGAACAGTTGGGCAAAATTAACAGATATAAAAGAATAATTTGTAATTATTGCCCATTGCGTTTTTATGCAGAATGTTGTAAAATATTTATGATAACTTAAAAAACTTTATCGTAGGGAGGAAATCTTACAATGGCAAGCCTTTTACTGAAAGGTATTTACAAGGTTTATCCGTCCGGTGTAACGGCTGTTACGGATTTTAATCTGGACATTAAGGATAAAGAATTTATCGTATTCGTCGGACCTTCCGGATGCGGAAAATCGACGACTCTGCGTATGATCGCCGGATTGGAAGAAATTTCGAAAGGCGAACTGTATATCGACGGGAAGCTGGTCAACGATGTCGTACCGAAAGACCGTGATATCGCGATGGTATTCCAGAACTACGCATTGTATCCGCACATGACTGTGTACGATAACATGGCATTCGGTCTGAAACTCCGCAAGGTTCCGAAGCAGATCATTGACGAGCGCGTGAAGGAAGCGGCGGCGATCCTGGGTATCACCGATTACCTGACCCGTAAACCGAAGGCGTTGTCCGGTGGTCAGCGTCAGCGTGTTGCGTTGGGCCGTGCAATCGTCCGTGAGCCGAAAGTATTCCTGCTCGACGAACCTTTGTCCAACCTGGATGCGAAACTGCGTGCGCAGATGAGAACGGAAATTTCCAAACTGCATGCAAGACTTGCCACGACGTTCATCTACGTTACCCACGACCAGATCGAAGCTATGACGATGGGAACGCGTATCGTCGTTATGAAAGACGGTTTCATGCAGCAGGTCGATACGCCGCAGAACCTGTATGATTACCCGATCAACCAGTTCGTTGCGGGCTTTATCGGAACGCCGCAGATGAACTTCTTCCCTGCGACGCTGACCCAGGTCAAAGGCAAGACATATGTTGAATTTGTCAACAATAAGATTCTGTTGCCGAAATCCGTGGAAGCACGTATCCGCAATATAGAAGATTATGCAAACACGGGCAAACCCATCACGTTGGGTGTTCGTCCCGAAGATATTCACGAAGAAGAGAGCTTTATCGCGGCTTCGCCCGACACGGTCATCAAAGCGTTTGTCGAAGTTGTCGAGAAACTCGGTGCGGAAACGCTCATTTACTGCAAACTTGACTTTAAGGAAGGCGAAGAAGTCAACAGCATTATCGGCGATTCTTCCAACATGATCGCAAAAGTGGACAGCCGCAGCCTGGTTGTACGCGGCGAAGTGACGGAACTCGCTCTGGATGCGCGTCATATCCATATCTTTGACGGTGCTACGGAAATGTCTTTGCTTGCTCGTGATGAAGGCTATGAGATCACGCCCGAAAACGAAGCTTCTTCCGCGTTTGTTCCTCTGACCCCGCAGGAAATGCAGGCGATCATCGAGAAGAACAGGGTCGTCACGAAAGAAGAGAAAGCGGCTATGCGTCGTGAAGCTCGTGCGGCTGCGAGAAAAGAAAAGGCAGAAGCGAAAGCAGCTGCGGAAGCAGCGGCTGCTGCGGCTCAGCCCGAAGATGCGGAAAACAAAGAAGAGCCGAAAGACGAAGAAAATAAATAATTCCCTCTTTACGGTTTTAAAACTCCCCGAAATTTTTCGGGGAGTTTTTGTTATCAAGCAAAAACCACCGGCTATGCCGGTGGATAAGAGGAAAACGACAAAGGCTTTAGCAGC
>CATYEP010000184.1 GCA_958405585.1 uncultured Eubacteriales bacterium | reverse complement strand
GGTTCGCAGAGAAACCGGTACTCTGCCTGAAAAAGTTCTCAAGGATGTGGAACTTCTTTCCGTTCGTGATGATACGATTTATGGCAGCGTAGTTGTCGCGGTTAAACCGGGTGACGGTTCGGCGCGCGAGCAAGCGGCTTCCTGTCAACGTGTGCTGGGCGGGATTGCCAACATCGCGAAAGAATATGCGACAAAGCGCTATCGCAGCAACCTGATCAACTGGGGAATGCTGCCGTTTACGTGCGAAAAGCTGCATTTCAAAGTCGGCGATTATATTTACATTGAGGATATCGATAAATACATTGCGGAGGGTGCAGAAAATATTCCCGCAAAGCAATTGAGCGGAAAAACAGTAAAAGATATTGTGCTTCAAGTGGGAGCTCTTACGCAGGATGAAAAAAATATTATTCTGAAAGGCTGTCTGATCAATTTTAACGCTGCAAAATAATCGATCGGTTGGAGGATAAGTATGCTGACTCTCAGCGAGTATAAAGATATCATCGATCTTGTATACAAGCCTCGGAAAAGAGAAATCCTGACCGAATCGGAAAAAAGTTCCATTTGTGACGAGATGCTGGGTACTCTGTTGGAAGAGCGGAATGAAATTGCCGCGTTCAGTTATCCGTACAAGATCAAGCGTGATCTGATCTGGGGGTATTTGAACCAGAGATTGCCGAATCCTGTTTCAGAGCGTTTCCTGGAAATTCAGGATCGGTTGTTCGGATCGGAAACGGAAGAAAATGGCGTCATTGATGCTGACGGATTGGAGTACAGAGAGAATATTGCTCTCTGGAAAGGTGATATCACGCGATTGAATGCGGATGCTGTCGTAAACGCTGCCAATAATTCTTTGTTGGGATGTTTCATTCCGCATCACAAGTGTATTGACAATGTGATCCATTCGCGAGCCGGGGTGCAGGTACGGCTGGATTGTTCAAAAATTATGGGGGCGCAGGGCGAATCCGAGCCGGCAGGTTGCGCAAAGATAACCCTCGCTTATAATCTTCCGTCAAAATATATCATACACACAGTCGGGCCAATGGTCGGGCTGCGCGTTACGGAAGAGGATCGTCGCGTTTTGCGGAATTGTTATCTGTCCAGTCTGAATCTTGCAAAGGAAATGAAAATACACACGATCGCCTTTTGCTGCATATCTACGGGTATTTTCAGCTTCCCGAACGATGAGGCTGCGGCGGTTGCTGTCGGGGCTGTTAAAAATTGGCTTCTTGAGACCGGATATGATATGCGGATCATATTTGATGTATTTTTGGATAAGGATCTTGCAATTTATAAAGATGTTTTAAAAAATACAAAGATTTAAATATAAAGAAGCGGCTGCAGTTGCAGCCGCTTCTTTTTTATAAAACAATGAAGGGCTTTTGCGGAAAGCTGAAATTTAATAGCGTCTAATAGATATTTGCGGGCGTAAACTCAGTAACAATTTTTTACGGAATCCGCATAAAATATATTGGTTAAAAAATGATTACATAATGCTTTGTCTGCCGTAAGGGAGGCAGTAGGCGTTATGTAATTTTTTTGAGGTAAAAAAATGGCGATCCTGCTGCGATATACAACTATAAAAAACGGCGGTATAGTATTCACAGGGAATACATTGGGGCTGAGCAAACTGGCAAATGCAAATTCAGCAGGGCTTGTAGGATCGATCGGTGCGTTTATCAGCTTGAATACTTCATTGCAGGTGGGAAATTTTCCTCCTGGTACGACGTTGGATTATACAAAGAACGGATCATCCGCATTGCTGGATCTGCCTGTCGGCAGCAATGTATTGTATGCGGAATTGGTTTGGGGCGGTTTGTATCGATCCAGTGTCAATAATATTTCCAATATAATAGACAATCCGATTGAATTCCGAACACCTGCGGGAAGTTTTTCGGTGAGCCCGGATGCTGCGACAAAACAGATATTCAATATTCCGAGCGGTACGATCACGATCGGCTTCTATGTGCGAACGGCCAATGTGACATCGTTAGTCCAAAGCGGAATGAGCGGAACGTATTCGGCGGGAAAGGTGCCTGCGTTATTGGAGGCGATCGATTCCAGAACGTCGGAAACGAATCATGCGGGATGGACATTGGCTGTCGTCTATGAAAATGCAGGACTTCCGTTGCGGAATCTGACGTTATGGAGTGGCGGTGCGCTTGTCTCCGCCGCTGCAGGAAATACGGATGTGACGCTGAGCGGCTTTGTAACGCCGGATACATTGCCTATTACAGGTAAACTTTTTGTTTCGGCACAGGAAGGAGATGCGATAATCTCAGGCGACAAGCTGCAATTCGGGCAGTCTTTGTCGAACTTGCAGACTTTGTCGGGGCCGAATAATCCGGCGGGCAATTTTTTTGCGTCACAGATCAATAACAGTTCCGGATTGATTGATACAGCAGGCACATTCGGCACGAGAAATGCTTCTGCCATGACGGGCACGAATATTTCGGCGGGCAGACAGGGATGGGATATCACTGCGGTGGATGTCTCATCGCTGATCGTTCCGGGACAGACGGCCGCCGTGATCCGGTTTACTTCCGACGGCGATCTGTACGTTGCAAACTGTGTCGGTTTACAGATCGACAGCAAAGGCGCGATCCTGAAAATAGAAAAGAAGGTTGACAAAACATATGCGATGCTGGACGAAGTGATAACCTATTCTTTCCTGATCACCAACAGCGGAACGACCCGTGCGGAGACAGTCACTTCGGCTGTAGTCACTTTCTCCGTCAAGGCGGAGACTTTGCCTGCTATAAATCCGGTGTTTAATATTGCGCGAGTCGGGTATACGTTTATGCCGCTGCCCGGAGTAACGGTGCACGGCTCGGCAGAATCAAATTTTGTTTCGGTATTTATCGTAGAGATTCACGCAAAATTAAATAAAAGCGTGGATAAGGTTTATGCGGTACAGGGAGAATACTTGACTTATACGTCCGTGTTGAAAAACGACGGAAACCTGCCGCTGATGCATCTGTTCTTTCAGGATGTTGTTCCGCAAGGGACTTCATTTGTGGGTGGAAGTGTTTCGATCGACGGTATATTTTACGCGGCTTACGATCCGGCGGTCGGGTTCAGTATAAAAGATCTGAAGCCGGGAGAAAGTACAAAAGTCGAATTTGATGTGACGGTGGAATGATGAAAACAGTATTCAACGTGTCTGCTGTGCAAGATCGTGACGGGACTGTTTATACCAGCAATCCTGTTTCGACAATGGTGCGCACACCCGTAAAATTCAGGCGATATTATTATGAGCGGAATTGCTGTTGTGTCTTTACGGGTTGCTGTTTTTGCGGAAAATGTATGTGTTGCATGATGTATAAAATATGCTGAAAATAACAAGCTTTCCGGCTTTTTGCCGGAAAGCTTGTTTTATATAAAATATGAGATGAAGATAAATGATCTGCACGCTTTTTTAAGCATCATTGGCAACATAATAAGACATTTTTTGATATTGAAGTTTTTGAAAGAATTGAATATAATGTTTTCATAAATATGCTGGGAAACCGTACATTGTTCGAATGTGGGCAGAAATCAAACTGTTTACGAATTTTGTCAGCAATGACAAAAATTGTTGCGTTTAT
>CATYEP010000183.1 GCA_958405585.1 uncultured Eubacteriales bacterium | reverse complement strand
AATGTTATTCACAAAATCACATCAATAAAAGAAGGCGAAACTCAATTTAGTAAAAAAAACTGTTCAATATTATGGGTGGACTTGCAAGATTCGCATATGAATTTTATAAATGATAGATGTCGCTCATCTTGTCCAATTTTTACTGGAAAAGGCTACAGCAGTATGGAAGATTATTTTTCAAATGAATTATGGTATGCAACATACGCTTCAAAAGGCACTCCGATTTTTGAAAGTGTAAATTTGAGCGAAGGTATTTCTGTTAAAGAACTACCCAAAGTGACTTACGATGGAAGGTTTTGTAAAAAACGCAAATCGATTGTCGACGCTATTATTTTTTCATTGCCACACAATACGATCATTTATGAAAACCCTTATGCAAAACATAAAATACCGGAATGGTTTATTGAGACAGTTCAAAACGTGCGATGGTTTAGTTATCAAGGATCTAAATTAAATTTTCCTGATCATATTTTACGCAAGCAATTACGTATTGATCGTAAAATTATTGCATCGTTAAGTAAAAAAGAGTTAAAACATTGGTAACCCATAAAGAAACGTTACATTTGACTTTTATTTGAAAAAAGTCAAAGACTGGTTGAATTTCTCAACCACTCTTTGCGATTTGTGGTGATACTTTGAAAAAATTAAATTAGTGTTTGATTTTATCAACAACTCTTTGCTATTTGTGTTGATACTTTTAAAAAAACGGCGGGGGCTTCGCATGAAGTCCCCGCCGCTGCCGTTGATCAAGGTTTATGAGTTTCGGCGCAACCTGATGATCTGATAAATTTATATCCCGCAGCGCGTTCAAGCGGCGGCCTCTTACCGTACTTTTTTCACGGTCATCCGTATGTTCCCAATCGGATATTTTTACTTGCGATTTGGCTGTAAAGCGCGTTCTGCCTGCCACTTTTCAAAGGCTCTTTGGTTTTCCTCGTCCGCCATATAGGCGCGGATCGCGGGCAGCAGAAACCGCGCGAGCGAGTCAAACTCGCAGTTTGAAGTGCCTGTCGTTTTGTTTCTTCTCGTCATTCCCCGTTGTTATGTAATTTGCTCGATAGCTTTTCTCCTTGTATTCGGTTATTCAGTTTTTACTTGCCGCCGCGATCGTTGCCGTGCGACTTGAACGACGGGGCGGAATTCTTTGCCCGTGACTTGTTTAAGAGAGCATTGAACTCGGCGGGATAGGCTGCAAGCATATCGCTCACCATTCCAAACGCTTGTTCCTTACCTTTGGCGCGCCGCTCGGCTTTCTGCAACTGCTCGAAAAGGTTAGAGGCGTCCCTGTTCTTGATATTGAGAGATTGCCGCAGGGCGGCGTTCTCTGTGCGGAGTAGAGCGATCTCTTCTTCGGCTTGCCGTTTTCGCTTCGGCGTGGGCTTGTTGCGCTCCGCCTCGATGCTCTGCACGATGCCGTCCAGATACTCCTGCGCTTGTTGCTTTGTTTTCTCCGCCGCCTGTTCCGCACTTGCCACAATGCCGTCCGCATGAATTTGCGCAATTTTCACTTTTCGCTTCGTGTTATGGTCGGCTTCGGCAATGATACTGTTCGCTTCTCCGCGCGCCTGTTCGACGATCTTTTTCGCCTTGAACTCCGCCGTGTCAAGGTGCTTTGCCTGACTTCCTTCCTTGCCGCGTTGCAAATTCCATTTCGCGCCGACTTCTCGGTGCAAATCGGTCTGCAATGCGGTGAGCGCCTTCCTGTCAAACAACTTCTTCGCGCACAGCCTGCCGTTTGCTATCGGGATCAAATTCAGGTGCAGGTGCGGCGTGGTTTCGTCCGTATGAACGACGGCAGAAATGATGTTTCCCTCGCCATACCGCTCCGCGAAGAAGCGGGTACACTCGGCAAAGAATTGCCGTTGCTCGCTTGGTGATAGCCCGCCAAAGAATTTCCTGTCCGAACCCACAACGAAGGAGCACATCAGAACGGCATCCTTGCGCACTTTGGTCGGCAAATCAAGGGCTTCGATCTTATCGTTGATGAACTGCGTATAGCTGCGCTGCCGCTTGACAATGTGATAGTTGCCGCTCGTGCGCGTGGGATCTATCTGCGGATTGCCTGCCCGATAGGTTTCGTCCCGTTCGTTCTCCTGTTCGACGGGCGCGATGTCGGTCTTGTGATACTTTTTCATGTGACAAACTAAGTAACTTATAGATTTATCTCCTTTGATTTTTTTCTGTTAAAAAGCCTCGCAGAGCCCACTAAACTTCGGAACGAAGTATAGTGGGCTATACTTCTTCGTCGGACTCAAAAGCTCGACCGTGTTTTGCTTTCCGTTTTGCAGCGGTTGTTTGCCGTTTGCTTTCCTTTCTACGGCGGTCTGATCGTCGTTTGCTTTCTCATAACTTCCCTCCCAAATTGTATTTTTCTATCCTTATCCCACACCGAAAAGGTATGGGTGCGATAGCTGAAAAAGGACGCAAAAAAAGCCGCTGACTGCACTTTCCTCGTCACCGACTTTGACCTTGTTTAGCGGATCCTCTCCGCTCTATGGTGGTCAACCATTCTGTTAAGTTGTAGGTATGTTCCCATCGTTAAGGGCCGTACTTTCCAGAAAAAGCGTACACTTAAAAAAGCCCATCGCGGCACGTTCTTAAACTTGCAATGACAATGACGTACTTTCTAAAAATGCGTACAACTAAAAAGCCTGTCATCGCTCGTCTTTTCAAACGGCTCGGGTGCGGCACATGGTGCGCCGAAAACATCGCGGAGAACTTGCTCCGCACACGCGAAACGCATACCTTCCGCGCAGCTCTCCTTATTTCAAGGAGATACCTTTATACCAACTCTGCGGCACGATAAAAGAATACAAGCTTTCCGCCCATACTCTTGCATTATAACATATAGACACAGCGTTGTCAACAAAATACGAACGTATGTTTGCAATTTATTCCTTCAATTTCAAAAATCCCTGTTCAAAGGCGCTGCCCGCAAAGGTTTTTTCGCCGACGGAGAAGGCGACGTGGATATACTTTCCCGACTTATCGAGCTTGACGATTTTCCCTTCGCCGAACTTGGCGTGCAGAACAATATCGCCTTCCGCAAGGGTAGAAAGGTCGAATGCGGGCATCTGTTCTTCGGGCTTTTCTTCGACAATGGTCGTATAGACGGCAGGATGCGCGGCATTGGTTTCTGTGAGCTCGGTTTCCGTCTCTTCTTCAAAACTATCCTCTTCTTCCGAAAAGCTGGCGCTGACCGCGGCAGCCGCCGCGATTTCTTCGTCAAAGGCGGGCGCCTCCATCGTGGCTTGTTGGTTATAGAACAGCTTTTCGTATTCCTCGCGACGGATGGTAGTATCCCAACCGCCGACCTCGTCGGAAATATGCTTTTCGATGCCCGTATAGGACAGGCTCGAATCCTCGTAGCGTTTGAATTTGAAAATCGCGTCGTTCATCAGCGGGGCATTGAACACGCCGAGAGAACACAAAAGTTCAAAATCTTTGACGTTCAGACCTGTTACCTTTTTGAAAAGCCCCGGCTCCAACTGTGTGATAACGTCTTTGAGCGACCGTTCACGGTAATCGGTAAGATACATAAACACAGGCACGCGCGTGGCAAATTTGATGAGCTTTTCCTGTATCTCCTTGCGT
>CATYEP010000182.1 GCA_958405585.1 uncultured Eubacteriales bacterium | reverse complement strand
TGATCAAACATTCAACCGCCGCGTGCGCACAATTTTTTTAGAGCCGCAAAGACCCCATGTGCCGAACAAGTTTCCGCTTCTAAGAAATGCTCCGCTTCAGAAATATCCCAAAGATAATGCGCGTCCGAGTCCGTGATATACGGCAGTCCCAGCCGCGGATCTTGCTTGCTTTCTACCAATTCAAATCCCAAAGAGCGATCAAATGCGCCTAAAACGCCGATCAAACCGTTCGACTGCTTATCGACATGCGCAGGGATCGGGATACCGCCGTACCCTTTTACAAGATCGGCAACATTTTCCACAGAAATGCCAGAACTGACGATCAAAAGGTCGTCGATCTCCCCCACAGGCTCATCGTTTTCGTTGAGGATCTGCTGTTTTCCGAAAATCTCCCTCTTGTTTCGTATCTTCATGCGCGTCTTTTGCAAATGCGCTTCCAGCCGCTCCAAATGCGCATACTCTTCGAAAAGGCAAAGGATATGAATATCTTCGCTGGTCGTAAGTTCCATGGCAGGAAGCACGACCAGTCCGCTCTTCCTCCCGACCGCCATCACAGCAGGGCAATTCCGCCCCGTATTATGATCGGAAACCGCAATCGCGTTCAGCCCTTTGATCAATGCCATATTGACGATATTGTTCGGCGTACTGTCATCGTCGCCGCAGGGGCTTAAACACGAATGAATATGAAAATCATAATATAGCTTCATTCCGACGCCCCCTTTCCGATCACAAACGTAAATTCGTCCGAAATTCTGTTATACGTTACATAATTTTACGACTTGTTTACTCGCTTCAAAAACATTTTCATTTGCTCCGAGCACCCACAATTTCAACTCTTGCGCCCTTTTGTAAAAGGCTTCGTCCGGCTCAGTCCCTTCGCAGAGAACAATACAGGCACAATCGATGAGAGTTGCGACCGCCGCCACGTTAACATTGTTCATGACCGTCAGCCAACAACAAGAATCGGGAGCGCGCGAAATGATGTTGCTCAGAAAATCTCCGCAATACCCGCTTTCGATCGCGCGGTCTTCCCCCCTGCAAAATACTGCAAAGCCGCTTTTTTCCGCAAATTCGGAAACCGTCATTTTCGTTCCTCCAGTTTTACGCAGTCAAGCACGCCGCCGCTGAGCACCACGTCCTCCGCATGGCATCGACAGGTCGGCGCGCCGCAGGCGCCGCAATCGATCCCCGGCAATTTTTTCAGATATTCTTCCACCTGCATCAGCTTCTGCATCGCCGCAAACCGATCGGAATCCAAACGGAACGACGTCGAAGGCTCCGGCGCTTTGTCCCAAATAAAAAAGCTCTCATCCAGGCCGTAATCCTCCATCGTCGCCGGAGGTATTTTCAGTTTCTCCGCCAGCTGCCGCATATGATTGCGCGCAATGAACGGGTTTTCTACATTCAAAACGCCGCCCACGCATCCGCCCGGACACATATTCAGCTCCACAAACTCCGCTTCGTCCAGTTTTCCGTCGCTCATCTCCGTCAAAATCCCTAAAACATTCCGTACTCCCGAGCAATGTATGTAATTGCCGAGTCCCAGAGAATTGCTCTCACCGCCCGAAGATCCCCAGCCAAGCCCCGAATAACCGCATTTGCCCAGCTTGCGCGGATTTTTTATTTTATTCATTTTGTCCACAAGCCGAAAATACACGTCGCTCTGCGACAAAATGCCCGATATGTATTTTTCGTTGCTTACTTCTTCTTTGTGCAGCGAATACACCTTTGCAGGGCAGGGCGAAATAAAGAATATGCCGATATCGTCCGGATGAATCCCCTTTTCCAGCGCCTGTTTTTTGGCGAGCTTCGCCGCGATCTTCGCCGGCGCATACACGTTGAGCATATGGTCGGCAAGTTCATGAAATTTGAGAAGGATCAGTTCCGCAACCGCAGGACACGCTGTACTGATCACAGGCCTTGGCAAATTTTCCGTCTGCATCAGTTTCCGCGTGCAATCCGTTACAAGTTCCGCCGCAAGCCCCACTTCAAATACTTCATCAAAGCCCAGCGCCAACAACCCTTCGATCACATAATTCGGATCGTCCAGATTATTAAACTGTCCGAACAAAGAAGGCGAAGGAAGCGCAATTTTATAATTATAACTTGCAACGAGATCGAAACTGTCATAAACAGGACGCTTCGCTCCACCCTTACAGCTGCGCACACATTCTCCGCAGTTGATACATTTATCGTATAAAATTCTCGCTTTGCCGTTTTCGATCCGTATCGCTTCGGTCGGACACCTGCGCATACAGGTGATACAGCCGATACATTTTTCACTGTCCAAAACGACTGTTTTCAGCGTTGTCATTCTCTTTCCCCTTAACTATCTTTGCATCCTTTCGCGCCATTTTTCGAACTGCGTTCACTCAAAATTTACGCGAAGAAATACCGTCGTACCCACGCCAACCGTGGAATCAATCTTCATTTCATCACTGTATTTTTTCATATTCGGAAGCCCCATGCCTGCACCGAATCCGAGACTGCGTATACTCTCGGTCGCTGTGGAATACCCTGCCTTCATCGCAAGTTCAATATTCTCGATCCCCGGACCGCTGTCCT
This sequence comes from uncultured Eubacteriales bacterium, assembly GCA_958405585.1. Taxonomy (GTDB): domain Bacteria; phylum Bacillota; class Clostridia; order Christensenellales; family Borkfalkiaceae; genus Borkfalkia. Next base: position 1,078 of record CATYEP010000182.1, on the reverse strand, counting down.
TTAAATAAATATCCACGCGCTCCGGATAGATCTCTACGATCGCTTTCCCGCCGTGCGCATGGATGACCATATTGATCTCCCCTTCATACATGGCGATCGCCACCCTTCGCACCGAAGCCGGAGCCACTCCCATCTGCTTTAATGTTCGCTTTACGCTCTCACTCGCATTCCCCGCCGATGAAAAATTTTCACCGTCCACATCGTATTCAAGTCGGATACACTGCATGATCAGCCGCCCAATCCATTTGTGTATAAGATCCCGCAGGCCACAAACAGCCTCTTTTCTGTGGTGAGCAATACGATCCCCTTGCTTCTCGCCAGATCGATCACCTCTTTCTCCGGCCTTTTACCTCGCACAAATACGATACAAAGCATATCCATCATCTCCGCCGTGCGCACAACCTGCGGATTCAAAAGCCCTGTCAACAATACCGACTGATCCTTCACATACGCCAATACGTCGCTCATCATGTCCGATCCGCATGCGGTATGGATCTCCGTATCCAGATGTTCCTCCCCGCATAAAATCTCCGCATCCAGCAGTTTGACCACTTCCCTGATCGTCATAAATCCTATCTCCCCAAATAAAATTCAAATTCCGCGCCCCCGCGCGCCCCTATTCACCCGTTCTTTACGGTTTATTTTCTCTATACCATTATCTTACCATATTTTCCCCCTCTTTTCAACAGGTTTTACGAAATTTCCCGTTGTTCGGCTTCCCTCATATGATCCCCACTCTTTCCCCACCTTTTGCAAACGCTGTACTTCCCTTTACAATAAACAACCTTTAGCATCCTACAGATTAAACAAGAATGTCGCTTCCCAAAAAACAAATCATTTTTATAAGAACACTTTTTTAAAAAAGTATTTTTGTAAAAATTTCTCGTAATGACATTTTTACAAAGAGGCAGGCGGCGGCGCAGATAATCTGCACCGCCGCCTGCCTCTTTATAACAAAGCTTATTTTCACAGGCAAGGGTTTTCGGTTTTTATAGACATGCCGCGGGGCGCAAAAGATTTTTCGTGCCGCGGCATCTGGCTTAAAAAAAAGATTAGGGATAATACCGAAATTTTTTTT